>DATBAA010000029.1:0-3157 GCA_036271755.1 Myxococcales bacterium
GGCGCGGGCACGTTGGTCCTGCGCGGCTCGCTCGACCGCGAGTCGCTCTACCTCTCCGGCCTGACGTTGCCCGGCGCGGCACACCGGCTTGCCTGGCTCGCCGACCACCTGAACGATTTCGCGGGAAGCGGCATCATCTACACGCTCACGGTCGCGGCTACCGAGCAGGTCGCGGCCTTCTTGCGCAGCCGCGGCATCAAGGCCGCCGCCTACTCTGGGCAGACCGAGGACGCCGAGCGCCGCGCCGCCGAAGACGACCTCCTCGCCAACCGCATCAAGGCGCTGGTGGCGACCAGCGCGCTGGGAATGGGCTTCGACAAGCCGGACTTGGGGTTCGTCATCCATCTCGGCGCGCCGCCGTCGCCGATCGCTTATTACCAACAGGTGGGGCGCGCGGGCCGTGGCGTCGAGCGCGCGCAGGTAGTGCTGCTCCCAGGCGCCGAAGACGAGGCGATCTGGCGCTACTTCGGCTCACTCGCCTTCCCTTCGGAGACACAAGTCAGGAACACGCTGGCCGCGCTCTCCGCCTCGAAGAAGCCGCTCTCCACCGCCGCCCTCGAGGCGCGCGTGGACCTGCGCCGGACCCGGCTCGAGACCTTGCTCAAGGTGCTCGACGTCGATGGCGCGGCAAAGCGCGTCTCGGGCGGCTGGACCGCAACGGGGCAGCCTTGGCACTACGAGGCCGAACGGTACGCGCGGGTCGCGGAGGCGCGCAACGCCGAGCAGCAGGCAATGCGCGAATACTCTTCTATGAGCGGCTGCAGAATGGAGTACTTGCGCCGTCAACTCGACGACCCCGGCGCCGCGCCTTGCGGACGCTGCGATCGCTGCACGGGGCACTTGTTGGACGCGGCTGTCACCGACGAGAGTCTGTCCGCCGCGCAGACCTGGCTGGGCAAGCCCGGCCTCGAGCTCGCGCCGAAGAAGCTCTGGCCCATGGGCATGGCCGCGCTCGGCGTGCCGCTCTCGGGCAAGATCGCAAACCCGGCAGAGGAGGGACGGGCGGTCGCGCGCCTCTCCGACGTGGGCTGGGGCAGCCGGCTGCGTACGCTCTTCGCCGCTCCGGACGCGCCCGTGCCCGACGAGGTGGTGCGCGCGGTGGTCGAGGTGCTCGCGGCATGGAAATGGTCCGAGCGGCCCAAAGCGATCGTCGCTCTCCCGAGCCGGAGACGGCCGCAGCTCGTGGCCAGCCTGGCCGAGCGCATCGCGAAGCTCGGGCGGCTGCCGCTGCTGGGCGCGCTCGTGCGGGTGCGGAACGATGCGGCCGAACCGCACCGAAGCAACTCCGCGCAGCGGCTGCGCAGGGTGTACGGGGCCTTCTCCGCGAAGGGGCTGGTCCTGGGAGAAGGACCGCTCCTGGTCGTCGATGACTCCTCGAACAGCGGCTGGACGATGGCCGAAGCGACCCGTGTCCTACGCGAAGCCGGCAGCGGCCCCGTGCTGCCCCTGGTGCTCGCAATCGACGGCTGATCCGCTCCGTTTGCGTCTTTGGATCCGAATATGCTTGGATAACCTGGGGGTATTGCAAAATGATTAGAAAGCTCGGTTTGCTTGCGAGTGCAATCGCGATGTCCTGTGGGGGCAACACGACCAGCGGCGGCACGAGCCCCGACGGCGGACAGCAGCCGGTCTCGCAGCCGCTCACGGTCTCGCTCAGCGGCAGCGGCTCGGTCAGCTCGACGCCGGCGGGAATCGATTGCGGCGCGACCTGCAGCGCGAGCTTCGCCTCCGGCGCGCAAGTCACGCTGCACGCTACGCCGGCCGTCGGGAACGTGTTCAGCGGCTGGAGCGGCGGCTGCTCGGGAAGCGGCGACTGCAGCGTCACCATGAGCGCGGCCGTCTCGGTCGCGGCCGCTTTCGTGAAGGCGCAAGTACGGCTCACCGTCAGCAAACAAGACGGCGGCGACGTAACGCTCAATCCCGCGGGCACGAGCTGCGGCACCGGCTGCAGCACCTATGACTACGGAACCTCGGTCACCGTCACCGTCTCCGCTTTGACCGGACATAGCGCGTCGCTCAGCGGCGGCGGCTGCGCATCGACCCCGTGCACGATTGCGCTCACCAGCGACACCAGCGTCAGCGCGAGCTTCCCGCTCGTCAAAGTCAAGTTGAACGAGATCGTGCAGGGCACCGGATCGGGACACTTCGTCATCGACCCGATCGGCGCCAGCTGCGGCAACGGCTGCCTCGAGTACGACTACGGCACGCAGGTCTCTATCAACGCTGTTGCCGACACAGGCTCGGACCAGACCGGTTTGACCATCCCGGGGTGCCACACCACGTCTTGCCAACTCACCGGCGACATCACCGTCGTCGCCGTCTTCACGCTGCAGGAGCTCAATTACACCGCGGCTTTGAGCGGCACCGGAACAGGCTCGTTCACCGTCACGCCCGACAGTCTCACCACCTGCTCGGGCTGCTTCGCTTGGAATTACGGCACGACCGTGACCATCACCGGCATCCCCAGCGCCACCTCGGACTTCGACGCGGTGTCGTTCTGCAACGGCTCGAGCTGCAGCTCTTGTGACACGCAGCCCTGCTCGTTCGTGGCCACGGAGAGCGGGACGTTCACCGCCGCCTTCAAGTTGAAGACGGTGCACCTCAGCATCACCACCGCAGGACGTGGGCAGGGCTCGGTGAAGAGCGCCGACGGCAAGCTCAACTGCGGTGCCTGCACAGCGGACTATACCTATGGCGATCAGGTGAAGCTCAGCACCACGACCATCACCGGCTTTCAAGGCTGGGGCGGCGCCTGTTCTGGACAAGGCCTGCAATGCACGCTGACCATGGCGGGCGATCAATCGGTGGAAGGCGACTTCAACAACCGCGGCATCTTCCTGCTCTCCGGCGCCCCGTCCCTGCTGTTTCGCTTCGACCCCGCGTTCGACTCCACGCTGCTCGGTGGAATCAATCCCCAGGTGCCTGGGGGCCTGGCCTGGCTTCCCACGACCGGCACGCTCTATGGCGGCGACGGCTCCAGCACGATTTTTTCGTTCGATCCCTTCTCCGGCTCGGCGATCGGGCGCGGCAGCGACGGCGGCTTCAATATCGAAGGCTTTACCTGGAGCCCGACGAGCTCATCATTCTATGGCGTTTCCGTAGGTTCCCCGGACAAGCTCTTCAAGTTGAGCCTCGACAGCGGCGATCCAGTCTTGAT
>DATBAA010000030.1:0-3146 GCA_036271755.1 Myxococcales bacterium
AAGTCGCGGGACATGATCCGGCCCAGCTTCTGGTCATAGACGGTGCGTTCGTGCAAGGCCATGCCGATGCCCCAGACCATCCCACCTAGAAACTGACTGCGCGCCAATCGCTCGTTCAAGATGCGGCCGGCGGCGAAGCAGCCGTGCAGCCGGGCCACCTTCACCATCCCAAGCTCGGGATCGACGTGCACCTCGGCGAACTGGGCGCCGAAGGAGTGGAGCGCGTAGTTGTCGCGGTCTTTCAAAGGGTCGGTGTGCGCGTGCGCGTCGACGGCGCCGGCGTTGCGCGCGGCGATCTGGCCGAAGGTCTCGCTTTTCAAGCCCGAGACCACCTTGCCGTCTTCGGCTTTGGCGTCGGTGAGGCCGTAGACGGGCGAGCGCTGGTCGCGGGTGGCGAGCAGGACGAGCTTCTCTTTCAAGGCGGCGCAGGCAGCCTCTACGGCGGTGGCCACGCTGGCGGCGGTGATGGAGCCGCCGGAGCGCGGCGCCTCGGGCATGTCGGTGTCGCCCAGATCGAAGCGGACTTTTTCGACGTCGACGCCCAGCGCGTCGGCTGCCACCTGCGCATAGACGGTGTAGCTGCCGCCGCCCATGTCGATGGTGCCTGCCTCCACCAAGAAGTCGCCCTTGGCGTCGACCTTCACCGAGGCATCCGACTTCGCCTGGTTGGCGGGATAGGACGCGGTAGCCATGCCGTAACCCACCAGCTTGCCATTCTTGCGCGGCAGCGTGCCCGGCCGCTTGGGCCGGTCCTGCCAGCCGAAGCTGGTGGCGGCGATGCGATAGCACTCCTTCACCGACTTGCTGCTGAAGGGTTTGCCCTCGGCGGGATCCTTCGAGCAGTGGTTGTCGAAGCGGATGCGCATCGGGTCGGTGTTCATCTGCACCGCGAGCTCGTCCATGGCCGACTCGAGCGCGAAGCTGCCGCTCGATTCACCCGGCGCGCGCATATAGGTGGGCGTGGCGATGTCGACGCGCACCAGCCGGTGCTTCGTCTCCAGATTCGGCACCGCATACGAATGCCGGGACGGCAGCGCCGCGCCCTCCACGAAGTCGTCGAAGCGCGAGGTGGCGGACCAGCTCTCGTGGCGCAGCGAGGTGAGCTGCCCGTCGGGCGTGGCCGCCGCGAGGATCTTCTGGTGCGTCTGCGGCCGGCCGCCCACCATGCCGAACATCTGGTGCCGGGTGAGCGCGATCTTCACCGGCTTGCCGATCTGCTTCGAGGCCAGCGCCGCCAGCGGCACGTGCGACCAGGGCGTGCCTTTGCAGCCGAAGCCGCCGCCGACGAACTTGGTGATGACGCGTACGTCCTTGGGCTCCAGCGCGAAGACCGTCGCCAGCTTCTTGCGCACGCCGAAGATGCCTTGGGTGGCGTCGTAGACCAGCAGCTGCGTCGCGGACGACCAGATGGCCAGCGTCGCGTGCGGCTCCATCGGGTTGTGGGTCTCGGGCGGGGTCCGGTAGACGGCCTCGACCCGGGCGGCGAGGCGGTAGGCGGGCTCGAGCCCCTTCTGGATGTTGCCGATCAGCTGATCGGCCGGCAGCTTGTGGCCGCCGGTCATCAGGTCGTGCGGGAAGCCGTTCGGAAGCTCGGCCTCGAAGTCCACGGTGAACGGATCTGCTGCTTCGGTGACCCTCACCAGATTCGCGGCGTGGACCGCGCGCTCGAAGGTGTCGGCGACGGCCAGCGCGATGGGCTGGTTGCTGTACTCGATCTCCGGGCCTTGCAGGACGTGCAGCGTCCGGTCGGCCGGGTCGCCCGCCTTGATGGGGCCGGGCAGCTTCATGGCGTTGAAGGGCGTGAGGATGGCCGCCACGCCCGGGTGGCGCTCGGCCTCCGCGGTGTCCATGGCGGTGACTCTTCCCTTGGCGCAGCGGCTGGTCACCATCACGCCGTAGAGCACGCCGGCGACCGGGACTTCGTAGGTGTAGCGGGCGCCGCCGGTGACCTTGGCGTGCGCTTCGCGGCGGATGAGCGGCTTGCCGACGGCGGTCATGCGGCCTCCGACGAGGTGATGAGCGCGCGGACCACGCAGCGTTTGGCCAGCTCTGCCTTGAAGGCGTTTTCTCCTCTGGGTTTTGCTCCGGCCAGCGCCAGATCGGCGGCCTTCTTGAAGACCTCTCGCGAAGGCGCCGCGCCCACCAGCGACTGCTCCGCCGCCGGGACGCGCCACGGCTTGGTGCCGACGCCGCCCATGGCGAACCTGGCCGAGCGGATGACGCCTTGGGAGATCTCCAGCCCCGCCATGCAGGAGGCGAGCGCGAACGCATAGGACTGGCGGTCGCGCGCCTTGACGTATCTGGACTTCAAGGCGGCGGGCTGCGCGGGAACATAGACATGGGTAATCAACTCACCCTCGTTCAAGGCAAACTCACGCTCGGGATGATCTTCAGGGAGTAAGTGCAACTCAGTGAGTGGCAGCTCACGTTCGCCTTTTGGACCTTGGACGTGGACGATTGCATCCAAGGCCGCGAGCGCGACGCAAAAGTCGGACGGATGGGCGGCGATGCACTTCTCGCTGGTGCCGAGGACGGCGTGCATGCGCGTCCAGCCTTCCAGCGCGTCGCAGCCCTGGCCGGGGACGCGCTTGTTGCAGCGGGTGGCGAGGTCCCGATAGTAGGCGCAGCGGGTGCGCTGCAACAGGTTGCCGGAGACGGTGGCGACGTTGCGAAGCTGCGGCGAGGCGCCGGCGAGCAAGGCCTGCGAGATGCCCGGCCAGCGCTGCTTGATGTCGGGGTGATTGGCCACTTCCGTGTTGCTGGCGAGCGCGCCCAGCTTGATGCCCTTCGGATCAGCCTGGATCTTGCGCAGGTCGAGCCTGCCCAGGTCGGTGAGCCGGTTGGCATTGAGCACCTCCAGCTTCATCAAGTCGATCAATGAAGTTCCGCCGGCCAGATAGGTCCCCCCAGACTCGATGGCGTCGTCGACCGACTTTGCCCGCTGATAGGTAAAGAGTTTCATGATTGACCCCTCACCTGCTTGATGGCCTGGACGATGCCCACATAAGCGCCGCAGCGGCAGAGGTTTCCCGCCATTCCTTCGCGGATGGCGTCGTCGTCCGCCGGGCGGCCCTCTTTGAGCAATGCGATGGCCGATAAGATCTGGCCCGGCGTGCAGTAACCGCATTGAAAGCCGTCGCAATCGA
>DATBAA010000031.1:0-2603 GCA_036271755.1 Myxococcales bacterium
GACGACGCCGAGGTGCGCCGCTGCCTCTCGGCCATGATCTCCGACGCCAACCTCGAGCCGGGCCAGGACGAGCTCGAAGCAGCGCCCGCGCAGCGGACCCCGCGAACCGGATAAAGGCGCTCCATGCAAGACCTCTTGGACAAGCTCGGGCGGCGCGAGGCCGTCGTGGGCGTTGTCGGCATGGGCTACGTCGGCATTCCGCTCTCGCTGGCGTTCGTCGAGAAGGGCCTGCGCGTGCATGGCTTCGACGTGGATGCGAAGCGCGTGGAGGCGCTGCAGGCCGGGCGAAGCTCGCTGCGGCACCTGCCTTCGCAGGCCATCGCCGCCGCGCGTGCCACCGGCCGCTTCGACGCCAGCACCGACACCGCGGCGATGCTGGCGTGCGACGCGCTGATCATCTGCGTGCCGACCCCGCTCAACCAGGCGCGCGAGCCGGACCTGAGCGCGGTCATCGCCGCCGCGGAGTCGCTGCGCCTCAAGGCCGGGCAGCTGGTGGTGTTGGAGAGCACCAGCTGGCCGGGCACGACGGACGAAGTAGTGCGGCCCATCATCGAACGCTCAGGGCTGCGGGTGCCGCAGGACGTGCTGCTGGCGTTCTCGCCCGAGCGCGAAGACCCGGGCAACGGCCGCTTCGAGACGCGCACCATTCCCAAGGTGGTGGGCGCGGACGATCCGGCCAGCCGGAAGGCCGCCGAGGCGCTCTATGCCTGCGCCGTCGAGCGGGTGGTGCCGGTCTCGGGCACGCGGGTGGCCGAGCTGACCAAGCTCTTGGAGAACATCTTCCGCTCGGTCAACATCGCGCTGGTCAACGAGCTGAAGCTGCTCTGCGAGCGCATGGGCATCGACGTCTTCGAGGTCATCGACGCGGCCGCCACCAAGCCGTTTGGGTACATGCCGTTCTATCCGGGGCCGGGGCTGGGCGGCCACTGCGTGCCCATCGACCCGTTCTACCTGACCTGGAAGGCGCGCGAGTTCGGCTTCACCACCCGCTTCATCGAGCTGGCGGGCGAGATCAACACCGCCATGCCGGCGCACGTGGTCTCGCGGGTGCAGGACGCGCTCAACGACCGCCGGCTGGCGCTGAACGGCGCGCGGGTGCTGCTCCTGGGAGTGGCTTACAAACCCGACATCGACGACGTGCGCGAGAGCCCGTCGCTGCGGCTCATCGAGCTCTTGGAGCGGAAGGGCGCGCAGGTCTTCTTTCACGACCCGTACGTGGCGGAGGTGATCGTGCAGGGGAAGACGCACCGCTCTTTGGCGCTCACCGACGAAGAGCTGCAGCGGGCCGATTGCGTCTTGATCGCCACCCAGCACAAGTCCGTCGACTACGAGCGGGTGGTGCGGTTTTCGCGGCTGGTGGTCGATTCGCGCAACGCCACCCGCAACGTCCGCGACGGCCGCGAGAAGATCGTCGGAGCCTGAACCGCAAAATGCGCGGAGCATTGGCAGCCAGAAGCTTGACCGGTGTCAGAGGGGCACCTAGCGTGCCGGCGATGCACTTCCGGCTGCTGGCCCTCTATCTCGCGCTGTCGCTGGCATTGCCGCTGGGCGCACAGGAGCTGGAGCCCGAGCAAGCCAAACAGACCGTCGTCTCGGCGCCGGCGCCCGTGCCGCTCGAAGGGCCGCTCGATCCCGACCACTACCTGTGCGGCCCGGGCGACGTCTTCGAGCTCAACTTCTGGGGCGCGCAGAACTTCAAGGTCAGGGCGACGGCAGACCTGGAGGGCAAGGCGTTCCTCTCGCGCATCGGCTACGTGAGCGTGGCGGGGCAGAGCCTGAGCGCTGTGCGGGCCGCGGTGCGCAAGGCGGTGACGCGCAACTTTCCCGGGCTCAATTTCGAGCTGTCGCTGGTGCAGCCGCGCGTCTTTTTAGTCCACGTGGTGAACAACGTCGCCCACCCGGGGCCGGTGCACGCGACGCAGGTGGAGCGGCTCTCGACGGTGCTGGAGCACGCGGGCGGGCTCTCTCCCGCGGCGTCGCACCGGCGCATCCAGATTCGCCACCGCGACGGCAGCGTCGAGACCGGAGATCTGGTCCGCTACGTCCTCACCGGCAGCACGGCCGACAACCCCTTCTTGCGCGACGGCGACGTGGTCGAGGTGCCGTTCCAGGGGTTGACGGCGTCCATCGAGGGCGGCGTCTTCCGGGCGGGAACGTACGAATTGATCGGCAGCAAGGACCTGGACGAGCTCTTCTCGCTGGGCGGCGGCTTCTCCTCGCAAGCCACTCCCGACCTGCCGCTGGAGCTGGTGCAGCACTTCGCCGACGGGCGCTCGACGCGCAAGGTGCTGCCTGCGGCGCCGCAAGGGCGGCTGGTGCCGCAGCTTGCGCTCGTCACCGGCGACGACGTGGTGGTGCCGACCTTGGCCGAGCTGCAGCGGACGGTGCTGGTGACGGGCGCCATCCCCGGCGGCAGCGGCGGCGACGACTTCCTGCGGAGGCTGCCCTTCGTCGAGGGAGACACGGTGCGCAGCCTGGTGTTGCGGGTGGGCGGCACCTTGCCCGGGGCGGACCTGCGGCGCAGCGCCTTGCTGCACGCGGACGGGAACGCGACCGACGTCGATCTGGAAGCCCTGGTGACGAACCACGACGCCAGCGCGGAC
>DATBAA010000032.1:0-11244 GCA_036271755.1 Myxococcales bacterium
CGCGTGGATGACCGCGTTGCCATAGCCTTTGCCGCCGTGGAAAGGCTCGATGGTCTCGATGCCGAACGCGAACAGCGGAACGAAGATGATGTCCATCCACACCGAGGCCAGCATCAGCGCCCAGCCAGGCGCCGACGGAACGCGCGACTTCACGGCGGCGGCGAAGCCGAAGTGGCCGGCGATCACGGCTGGCCTCGCTTTGCGCGAGGCCAGGGCAGGCGGGCGTCGAGGATGCCGGCGACGACGATGAAGAGGATGCAGCCGAACACGAAGGACATGCGGACTCTCCTGAAGCGATGGAGCCCTCACCTTGTCGCATACGCAGGCGTATGAACATTGCCTGAAATCCAATGCTATCATACGCGGATGCATATCGGCTGGAACGACGTGGAACTCTTCCTGGCGGTGGCCGAGACGGGCAGCGTCAGCAAGGCGGCGAAGCGGCTGCTGACCACGCAGCCCACCGTCAGCCGCCGCCTGGCAGAGCTGGAGGCAGATCTGGGCGAGCCGCTCTTCGCCCGCAGCGTGGAGGGCACCGCGCTGACGAGCTTCGGCGAGCGCATGCTCGCGCCCGCGCGCCGCATGGCCGAGGCTGCCGGCGAGGTGGGCCGCGTCGCTGCCGGCGCGGAGTCGACGGCCGCGGGTATCGTGCGCGTCACCGCGCCGCCGGGGGTCGCGTACACGTTTCTCGCGCCGCTGGCCGCGAAGCTTCGCGTGCTCTTGCCCGGCATCCGCCTCGAGATCGTGGCCACGACCAGCTACGCCGATCTGGCGCGCCGCGAAGCGGACCTCGCCATCCGCTTCCAGCCCATCGACCGGCCCGCGCAGCGCGATCTGGTCGTGCTGGCCACCACGACGAGCCCCGTGGCTGCCTTTGCCGCGCCGTCGCTCGCGGCCTCGCTTCCAAAGAGTCCGCGCCTGGCGGACGTGCCGTGGATCGCCTGGGCGCCGCCGTTTCAAGACCTGGCGCCGAACCCGCAGCTGGCGAAGCTGATTCCGGGCTTTGTGCCCGTCTTTGCCGCAACCGACTACATCGTCCAGATCCGCGCGGCCGAAGCCGGCATAGGCGCCATCCTGCTCGACCGCTCGGTGCATCGCTTCAGGTTGCCGTCGCCGCTGGTCGAGCTTCCGCTCTCGTTCGGAAAGCTGACGGCGTCGCACCACCTGATCTGCGCGCGCGCTTCACTGACGATTCCGCGCGTGAAGGCCGTCGCCGCGGTCCTGGCGAAGGAGCTCACGCGCAAGCACGCGTAGCGAGTGGGATCTTGTCTCAGCTGCTATCCTCGCCGGATGGACGCGTTCAGCTATCTGTCCGTGCTGCTCTCCATCATTTTGGGCCTCGCCATCACGCAGCTGCTGCAGGGCTTCGGGCAGATGCTGCAAGGCCGCGAGCGCGTGCGCTGGCACTGGCCGTCGGTGCTGTGGATGGTCTCGCTGCTGCTGATCTACGTGCAGAGCTGGTGGGCCATGTTCGGTCTGCGCGACGTGAAGGTGTGGACCTTCGGCGCGTTCGCCGTCGTGCTCCTGCAGACCATCCTCGAGTATCTGCTGGCCGCGCTGCTGATGCCTCCGGCGGCGCCCGAAGTCGACCAGCGCGCCCACTATTTTGCCCAACGGCGGCCGTTCTTCGCGACGCTCATCCTCGTGCTGGCGGTGAGCCTGGGAAAGGAGGTGCTCTTGAGCGGCGCTCTTCCGCTTTCCCTCAACGTCGGCTTCCACTTTGGTTGGATGGCGCTCTCGGCTCTGGCGATGGTCATCCGCCGCGACTGGTTCCACCGGCTGGCCGCGGTCGTAGCGTTCGCGGGCCTCGTGGCGTACGTCGTCTTGCTCTTCACCCAGCTGCGCTGACACGCTCCTGATGGCGGGTCGCCGGCTGCGCGGTGCGAAAAGAGATTCGCGGCGGCGCCGAGCGCAAACCCGCGGAATGACGCGGTGCGACAGGTGGCACGGGGTTCGCTTGAGCAGGAGGCAATCTCTCGAAAGGAGACTCTCCATGCCCCGCCTTGGACCTGACGTGCAGCCGCCGCACAGCCCCGCCTGGGTCGCGCAGACCTGGATCTCGTTCGTGATCTCGTTCGGCGCCACGCTGCTCGGGGTCTACGCGATGCCCGGCGATCTCTGGATGAAGGGCTTCATGGCCATGGGTCTGGTCTTCACCGTCGGCTCCTCGATCAGCCTGTCCAAGACGCTGCGCGACCAGCACGAATCAGAGCGGCTGACCGCGCGCATTGACGATGCCCGCGTCAGCAAGCTCATCGCCGAGCACGACCCGCTCAAGCCCGCCGTCTAACAGGACTGCGAAGTATCGCGCGGCAGCTTGAAAGGCAGACATTTCTGAGCGCTCTGCCGCGACGGCGCCGGGTGCTTCAGCTGCCCAGGGTAGACTTAGGCTCGGGGGAAGCATGAACTCTGAACGCGTCTATACGGTGACGGACTACTATGACGGGCCGCGGCGTGGCGTCGCCGACGTCGACGGGCAGCCGCACACGTACAGTCGCGTCTTCGACGGGGCCGCAGACGACTGGACCGAGGTCTTCGTGCTCCGGCCCGTGGACGCAGAGACGCTAGAGCTCATGCTCGCCGAATGGGCCCGGTGGCTTCGCTGGCGAGCCGCTTTCGATCGCGGAGAAGTTGGTATCGATACCCATCCGGTGCTTCCCGCCGAGCGCGCGGAGCACGAGCTTCGATCGGCGGAGATCCGGCGGCGGCTGGAAACGCGCAAAGGGCCGACGATGCGCAGGTGCGGCCGCTTTGAAGCGACGCAGGATTCGTACCGGGTCATTTGGTCGCCAGAGGCGCCGGATTTGACTCGGCGCGACCTGGAGTTTGAACCCTGAACCTGAAGCCTGAAGTCTGGAGCCTGATCAGAGCGAGAAGTTCAGGTAGGTGCGAATTTCGTATTCGTTGCCCGACTCGCCGATGTCGTTCGGGTTGGCGATGAACCGCGGCGAGAAGCGGTCCAGGTAGCGCAGCGTCCCGCGCACGCCGAAGCGGGTCTGCGCGAGGCCCAGCCAGCGCGGCGTGTTGAGCGTGTACGAGAGGTCGCCCATCAGCTGCAGCGGGAACGTCAGGTTGAAGTCGCGCTGGTAATCGTACGGGCCCCAATCGTTCACCTTGGCGAAGCCCGAGAGCACGAACGAGCGCCAGGCCAGGCGCAGGTCCGCGCCGAAGCGGGTGATGAGGCGCCCGTCCGAGCCGGTGCTCTCCGCCGTGCCGGCCCAGGCGTGGCCGATGATGCGCGTGTTTCCGTTGAGCGCCGAGACCACGCGCAGGCGCGCTTCGACCAGGTCGTGCGCGGGCGGGGCGCTGCCGAAGACGAACGGTTGGCCCGTCGCCAGGAAGCCGACGCCGGAGTCCTGGGTGGTGGGCTGGTGCTTGTAGGAGAAGTCGAGGCTGGCCGCGAAGGGCGCGTCCTCGCGCAGGTCGCTGTCCCAGGTCCAGAACCACGTCTCGGGCGTGGGGTCGTAGACGATCATGAGCTCAGCGGCGACCATCTCGCGGTTGGCGCGCACCGCGAAGGGGTCGTCGTGGCCGCCCAGGTTGAGGGGCAGGACGTCGCGCGGCCGTCCGAGCGACGGATCGATGGGTCCGATGAGCGGCTTCTGCCAGAGGAAGTTGGGACCGATCTGGAAGGAGCCGAAGTTGTAGGCGAGGCCGGTCATGGCGTTGGTCTGGTTGCCGGAGCCCGAGTCTCCCAAGGTCCAGCCGGTGAAGGTGAGCGTGGCGGTGGGACCGCCGTTGGCGACGAGGCCCATGTAAGCGCCCTGAGCGTACCAGTGCAGGTTGCCGGTCTCGGCCGTGACCTTCAGCTTGCCGCCGAACTCGTCCTGCGTCTGGATGGTGTCGCTCAAGAGCGCGGTCTGCGCGTCGTTGGCGTACTGGAACCCGACGCCGTGGCGGCTCGAGCCCGCCCAGATGCCGCCCGCCTCGAGGCCGAAGATGCCGAAGTGCTTGCCGGCGTAGACCGTGACCTTGCGCGTGGGGTGGGTGGGAATGGCGTTGGAGGTGATGGCGCTGGTGGTGTCGACGCTCTGCTGGTTGACCTCGTCCTCGTAGATGGCCGCGGTGGAGAGCGAGCCGAAGTTGTGCTGGTACTTCACCATGATCTGCGGGTTCGCTCCCCACCAGATCTGCGGGCCGAAGGCGACCTTGAAGTCCGACAGCTCGCGCTTGCCGTCGATCTCCATGCCGATGGGCACGTCAGCGTTGTAGGTGTCGATGCTCGGGCCGTAGTTGGCCTCGCGATAGAGGCCGAAGAAGTCGCCCTCGTAGCCCCAGTGATAGTGACCGACGCGGTAATAGGCCAATAGGTTGAAGTAATCGTCGTCCCAGGTGGCGGACGAGCCGTAGACCTTGACCCGCTCGACGTTGGTGAGCGAGGTCTGGCCGGTGGTGGGGTTGGTGAGCACGGCCCTGCCGCGATTTTCGTAGAAGATCTGATCGATGGGGTTTTGCGCGACGTTGCCCAGGACGTTCAACGATAGGTTTGCCGTGACTCGCTCGGTCGGGTGCGATTGGATGTCCGCATAGAAGGACTCCATATGATCGAAGCCCTTGTCGCCGGGGCCCAGGGCGGCCGATCGGGTGGCGTCCACCGCGTCGCGGCTGCCGGTGCTGTAGGTCTCGAGCGAGAGCCGCATTCCCGAGATGCGGATCATCGACAATTCAGAGGCGATGCGGCTGGCGCGGTCGGCGCGGTAGATGGCCGAGAACGCCTCCGGCTCCTGGTCGGCGAAGTGGGCTTTGATCTTTGCCAGGCTGGTATCGGCGCCATAAGGATTCAACTTCCAATCGGCCTGCAGCACGTAATAAGCGGTGCGCGGATACTCGTCGAAGATGCCGCGGTCGTCTGGCTGGCCCTTGGCGCAGATGCCCCACCACTCTTCGTTCATGTTGTTGGCGCCGGGCACGAAGTCTTCGGCGTAGGCGGCGTCGGGCCAGGAGGCGTTGATGTCGTGCACGTCCAGGTTGGTGGTCTGTCCGAACTTCCACCAGCCGTCGCTCCACTGGAAGACGAAGCCGCCGATGGCGTTGCCGACGCCGCCCTTGCCGGCCGACTGCTCGTAGATCTCGCGCCACTGCGCGTGGACGTAGCGCGCCTGCATCACGTCGTCTTCCTTGCCCTGCTTCGCATTGAACGCGTCGGAGCCGAACTCGGTGAACATCAGCGGCACGCCCAGCGTGTCGTGGACGACCTTGTAGAGATCGCCGGCCGAGGCGCCGCGGTACACATTGGAGCCGAAGATATCGAGGCCTTTGCACTCCTGCGCGATGAGATCGATGTACTGCGCGTCGCCGTTGGCGATGGCCACCGGGTGGTTCTTGTCGCGCTCTTTGACCGAGCGGATGATCTCACCCATCAACGAATAGAGGAACCGCGCGCGGGCCTCGTCGCGCTTGCCTTCCGGCAAGGCTTCAATCTCGGAAGAAGCCCAATGCAGGCCGTAGTTGTTCTCGTTGCCCAGGAGCCACATCAAGAGGCCCGGCGTCTCTTTATATTGAGCAACCAACGCCAGCACTTCGTCGGCCAGGTACTTGCGTATCTTTGGATCCGCGTAATCGACCGAGGGATACCAGACGCCGTCGATGGTCGACCCATAGCGGCCGACGATGGGGTTGAGCACCGTGTAGATGCCCCACTTCTGATAGATATAGGTGACCCATTTGGCGGGGATACCTGCATATTGGCGAATGGCGTTGACGCCCATTCGTTTCAATAAAGGCATCTCTTTCCCGAGCGCTTCCTTGATGACGTCGTCGGGCTGCGACCAGAGGCTCCACGAGTAGTTCTTGCCGATGGGCACGTAGTCCCAGTTCATGCCGTAGACCATGAAGTCGCGGCCGTCGACGTTGAGCCTGAAGCCGCCGGGGTCTTGCGCGACGCGCACCACCGACGGCCGGTTGGGACGATCGCCCACGGCCATTGCCTCGCCGGCGGGCGGCGCCAGCTGGACCTCGGGAGCGTGCGCGGGCTGCAGCGGCTGGTTTGCGCCGGTGGGCGAGCCGGGCGGCGGCTGCAGCGCCGAATCGGGCTGATTGACCGGGTTGTTGTTGGGCGGATTCTGCGTCGATTGCTGCGCCAGCGCGCCGGCCGAAGCCAGCGCGCACAAGAGCACGGAGCGGTAGTTCAAGCGGACCTCGCAGCAGGTAGGTTCGGCACCGCGTTGCGGCCGATGAAGTCGCGGTAGAAGCGAGCGCTCTCCTTGAGGACGCGCTCCTGGGTTTCGAAGTCGACCCACACCGCGCCGAAGCGCTTGGTGTAGCCGAACTGCCATTCGAAGTTGTCGAGCAACGACCAGAGGAAGTAGCCGCCCAGCGGGACCCCGGCGGCGATGGCGTCGTTGCAGGCTTGCAGGTGGCCGCGCAGGTATTCGACGCGGCGCTCGTCGTGGACCGTGCCCGCGTGGTTGGGAGCGTCGCCGTAGGCCGCGCCGTTCTCGGTGACGTAGATGCGCTTGGGAGCGTAGTCGCGGTGGACGCGCTCCAGGATCTCGCGCAGGCCGTCGGGGTAGACCTCCCAGCCCATCTCGGTGACGTTGGTGGGCACCGCCAGAATGCGCTCGTCGTTGGAGGCTTCGGGGATGCGCTCGCTGCGGACGATGCCGCGGCTGTAGTAGTTGACGCCCAGCCAGTCGATGGGCGCGGAGATCTCTTGGAGATCGCCCGGCTGGACGAAGTGCATGCCGTGCGGAAGCTGCCCGCGGCGAATGCGCTCGGCGACGGCGTCGGCCGGATAGCTGCCCTTGAAGACCGGGTCGAGATACCAGCGGTTGAAGAGCCCGTCGGCGATGCGCGCGGCCTCCAAATCGAAGGCGCTCTGCGAGGCGGGGTGCATCGGGACGAGGTTCACCACCAGGCCCGCCTGGGCGTCCTTGGCGTTGCCGCGCAGGACGGGCAGGGCGCGCGCGTGCGAGAGCAGCAAGTGGTGCGAGGCGCGCAGCGACAGATCGGGGTCGCGCAGGCCGGGCGCGTGCTCGCCGCTCTCGTAGCCCAAGGTGGCGATGCACCACGGCTCGTTGTGCGTGGCCCAGCAGGAGACGCGATCGCCCAGGCGGCGGCTCGCGGCCTCTGCGTACTCGACGAAGAGGTTCACCGTGTCGCGCGCAGGCCAGCCGCCCGCATCCTCCAGCTTCTGCGGCAGGTCCCAATGATTGAGCGTCGCCACCGGCGTGATGCCGGCTTCGAGCAGCGCGTCGACGAGCCCGTCGTAGAAGTCCAGGCCTTCGGCGTTGGGAGTACCGCGGCCGGTGGGCAGCACGCGCGGCCAGGCGATGGAGAAGCGGTAGGCCCGCACGTCCAGATCGCGCATGAGCGCGACGTCATCGAGGTAGCGGCGGTAGTGGTCGCAGGCGATGGTGCCGTTCGAGCCGTCGGAGATCTTGCCGGCCGTTGCGCAGAACCTGTCCCAGATGGATTCACCGCGGCCCCCGGCCTGGGTGGCTCCTTCGATCTGGTAGGCCGAGGTGGCGGCGCCCCAGAGAAAATCGCGGGGGAACGCGGGCGTCGTCATGGTGGAAGCAGCTCCGTAGTTGTCGATGGCGTAGATACTTTGTTTGCTCGCCGAACAAACTAACTGAAGCCGTGTTGGCTTGTCAATCCTTGGCTGCGACGGCGGCGAGCAGAGCGCGCGTATAGGGATGCTGCGGCGCTTCGATGATCTGCCGGGTGGTGCCTTCCTCGACGATGCGGCCCTTGTTGAGCACCGCGATGCGGTCGGCGAGAGCGCGCGCCGACGCGAGATCGTGGGTGATGAGCAGGATTCCCAGCCCGCGCTCCTTGAGGCCCTTGAGCAGCTTGAGGATGCCCGCGCGCAGCGAGACGTCGAGCATGGAGGTGGGCTCGTCGGCGACCAGCAGATCCGGCTCGACCGCGAGCGCCCGCGCGATGGCCACGCGCTGCCGCTGGCCGCCCGAGAGCTGGTGCGGATGGCGATCGAGCATCTCCTCCGCGGGCTCGAGGCCGACGGTCTTCAGCAGCTCGGCGGCGCGGCTTCGCGCGGTGGCCTTGGTGGCCTTGCGGTGGCGCAAGAGCGGCCGCGCCAGGTGGTGCAGCACGGTGTGGACCGGGTTCAGCGAGGCGAACGGGTCCTGGAAGATCATCTGCACGCGAGCCCTGTAGGCCAGCGAGGCGGGTTCGTCGCGGCCGTCGAGCAGCACCGCGCCGGTGTCGGGCTTCGTCAGTCGTAGGACGACGCGGGCGAGCGTGCTCTTCCCGCTGCCGGACTCGCCCACGAGCGCGACGGCTTCGCCGCGGGAGACGGTCAGCGAGACCTTGTCGAGCGCCGCGACCGAACGCTTCTTGCCGAACAGGCCGCCCGCGGAGAAGCGCTTCTCCACCGCCCGAAGCTGCAAAAGTGGCGCTTTGCTTTGTTCGGCCATCGAACCAAGTAGAGCCCATAGGCAGCGCCAGTCAAGAAGAACGTCGCGAGAATCATGGCGTGATCAAGGAACGATATTGCGGGCTCTGCCTGCTCATTTCTTGCGTCAGGCCGTGGCGCTTGCAGAGCGCGATGCTGCGCAAATTGTCCTCGTGCACCAGTGCGAAGATTCGTGCGTCTCGTTTCGGCACCCTGTTCCGAACGTCGATCAGGAGAGCGTTCATCAACACGTCGCTGGCCCGCTCGCCTGAACGGAATCTCTTTCCTTGCCAGTCCTTGTCGAGAGCGGCCACATAGAGCTTGGTCGCGTCAAAGCCAGCGCGACCTGGATACGACATGCTCTTTCGCTCATGAGCAGCGAGTCCGATGAGCTCGTGGCTCTGGCGACTCAACAACAGCAGCAATCGTGGGTCGTCGACCTGCGCGGCGGGCGCGAATGTCCAGTCGAAGAGGCTACCCCGAATGAATTCTTCTACTTCCGTTTGCCATTCATCCGACGAAGTGGCGCAGGAGAAATGTGCAAGAAGGCCACGGTCGCGCGCCGTCGCTGGCCGGATCAGCCAGGGAGCGTCGCTCATGTCTCGATGATCACCGGGATCGTGATTTTCAATGGCTGAGGAGGGCGTGAGAGCAAGCGAACGTCCTCGAGCGTGAGCAAATGCACCGCCGAGCGATCGAATGGGCTGAATTTCTTTGGCGAGGCTTGCGCGTCGATGTCGATTCCAGGGATCGCGTTCACGACCATCTGTCGATCGCCGAGTCTGTCCGTCACCAGCGCAAGGCAGTCTCCGACGTTTTCCCGATGAGCCGATTGGGCGAGCCAGCGCGGAACCGCGGTCCGTGCTCCATCCTTGGCTTCCAGAACCAGAAAGTCAGGCTGGGCGTCGGCGATTCTCCCCATCACGACCGCTGCGCCCTCTTCAGGCAGCGGGCGCTTTGACCGGGCAAGCATCGTCTCCCTGGCGACGAGCCGCAGCACGGCGAGAAGCTCCGGCCACGGTGCTTTGGCGACGTTGCCGTCCACGATCGCGGCAACCTGATCGATCGACCTGCCAGACAGCAAGTCGCGGAGCTCTCCAAAGGCTTTTGTCTTTTCGATTCTCGCAGCGGCCTTGGCCCAGGCGGTTGCGGCTCTCGCGTGTCCCTGGCGCGCGGACTGTCCCGCGTCGACGTTCAGCGAGCTGAAGACGGTGAATTGTCCGGAAGCACGGTGGCTCTTTCTCGTGGCGACGCGGACCCCGGCCGTGGCCCAGCCATGCGCGCGAAGGGTTCGGAAAGGGGCCTCCTTGGAAGAAGGCTCCCCGGGCCTGAAGGCCTGGATCAGCTGCGCACGAGCGACGATGGGCCAGCGGTCGATCTCCATGCACCCATTCTAACGCTTCAGAGGCAGCGAAACAATGTCTCTGTGATTCGCGCCACGGCGAGATCAGTTGAGCAGCGTTTCGAATTCGCCCTTGAGGAACTCTTTGGCGCCCTCGCCGCCGCTGATGCGCAGCCAGAGCGGGCCGCCGGGCTGCGGGCCCAGCTGCAGCTGGTAGTCGATGGGCTGGCAGCACTTGGAGATGATCGCCAGCCACTCCGCGACTCGAGGCAACTCGGCGCCCGTGAAGCGAAGCGCGTAGCCTTCGGGCAGCTCCTTGTGCTCGAGCAAGACCGCGTGCAGCTGCTGCGCGAGCTCGCGGTCGCGCAGCCGTTCGGCCTTGGTCAATGCGTGCAGGTTGCAGTGAAAGCGTTCTTCCGCGGAAGCCTGGCCAACCAGCAGCAGCGCGACGACGATGAGGGCTCGTTTCATGTTTGCTCCGTCCAAGAGGTTCAGGACGGATAGGCCGAATCAGGCGGAGCGTGACACCAGGACCGGGAGCGCTCCGGCGGCGACTCCCGCGAGCAGGCCGAGCACGCCGCCGAAGCCGGCGACGCTGCAGCCGAGAACGCCGAGCAGCGCGGTCATGGTCAACGCCGAAAGCCAGAAGCGGGCTCCTTCGTGCGTGCCGCGAACGGCGACGAAGCCGCCCGCGAGCGCGCCGGCCAGCAGGCACGAAGGGAGACAGGGGTCGAAGCACTGGCCGCCGATGCAGATCTGACCTGCGAAGAGGGAAGGCAGCAGCAGGGCCGGCAACCCGGCCGCGAGGCCCAGCAGCGCGGCGCGCCGGTACCGCGCATGAAGGAAGGCGAGGCCGCAGGCGATCAGCGCCAGCGCAGAGCCAGCCGGCCAGAGCAGCCGGGCAGGGCGGCCGATGACGAGCGCGGCCAGCAGCAGCGGCAGCACCACGGCGAGCATCCGCAGCGCCCAGAGCGCCCGGCCCAATTCGTAGCGGACGCGCATTCTTTCAATCGAGGCCATGTCTGCTCCAGAAGGCTTGCCGCAGCCTTGCAACTGCCCGCTGCAGGCGCTTGCGAAACGCTGCTCCGTGCGGCCGATCCCCGGCGAGCACCGCTTGCAAGGTCTCCAGATCCGCCGGCCGCAGCGTCCCCAGCACCTCCGCCGCGGCGGCGTGGAGGTCGCTCGAGATGATCTGCTCCTCCGGAGTTTCGCGGGCCGCCGGTGCGTCGACGAGCTCGCCCAGCCGCTTTCGGCGGCTGCTCCGCTTGCGCAGGCTCAGCACCTCGAACGAGACGAAGCCGAGCGCCCAGGTCACCGCGTCCCGCGATGGATCGAAGAGCGCCGCGCGCAGGAAGAGCTTCGAGAGCGCGGCCTGCGCGGCGTCCTCGGCCAGCGCCGCATCGCTCAAAGCCCGGCGGGCGAAGCTACGCAGCAGCGGCCAGAGCGCGTCGAAGACCGGACGGAACGCGGCCCTGTCGCCCTGCGAGAGCGCGATCATGGCCCGCTGCACCTCCGCTCGCTGCCGGTCATCTAAAGACACGTGAAC
>DATBAA010000033.1:0-1679 GCA_036271755.1 Myxococcales bacterium
CGCAACGTGCTGGACCCGCGCATCCGCGAGGCCATCAAGAACTTCGCCGTGCTGGACGGGGCGTTCGTCATCCGCGAGGACGGCGTCGTGCTCGCCGCCGGCCGCTACTTGCAGACCGGCGAAGGAAAAGTCGAGCTGCCGTTGGGCCTGGGCGCCCGCCACGCCGCCGCGGCCGCCATCACCGTCGAGACCCACGCGGTGGCCATCTCCGTCTCGCAATCCAGCGGCGCGGTCCGCGTCTTCAAAGGCGGCCAGGCCGCCCTCGAGCTCCAACAAGTCGCCCGCCGCAGCTAGCGCTTTCTCTTCGGTTCAACCGCAAAGCGCGCGAAGCGCGCCAAGAAAAAATCATTGGTTTGCCTTTGCGCGCATTGCGCGCTTTGCGGTTGATCGGAAGGGGGTGCGTTCCGTGGTAGAGCGCGGGGCATGTCGATCTTCATCGATGCTTGTTTCCGGAAGCCCGTGGCGCGGACGCCGGTTTGGATCATGCGGCAGGCTGGGCGGTATCTGCCCGAGTACCGGGCGGTGCGCGAGAAGGTGAAGTTTCTCGAGCTGTGCAAGAGCCCCGAGCTGGCGGCGCAGGTGTCGCTGCAGCCGGTGGACATTCTCGGCGTCGACGCGGCCATTCTCTTCAGCGATATCTTGGTGGTGCCCGAGGCGATGGGCATGGAGCTCATCCTCGAGGATCACGGGCCGCAGTTTCCCCAGCCGCTGCGCGGAAAAGCCGATCTCGACAAGCTGCACGTGCCCGACCCGGAGACCGAGCTGCGCTTCGTCGGCGACACCATCCGCCTGTTGCGCAAGAGCCTGAAGGTTCCGCTCATCGGCTTCTGCGGAGCTCCCTGGACGCTCGCGGCCTATATGATCGAGGGCAAGACCTCGCGCAGCTTCGAGAAGGCCAAGGCCGCGCTCTTCTCAGACGAATCTCTGGCGCACGCGCTCTTGAACAAGATCACCGACTCGCTCATCGCCTACCTCAACATGCAGCTGGCGGCGGGCGCGCAGGCGCTGCAGATCTTCGACTCGTGGGCGGGCGCGCTCGGGCCCGAGGACTACGCGAAGTTTGGCGCTCCCTACATTGCGCGCTTGATCGCGGGGCTGAAGCGCGACGGGCAGCCGGTGATCGTCTTCGGCGTCGAGACGGGCGAGCTGTTGGGGCAGCTGGCGAAGACGGGCGCGGACGTGGTGGGCGTGGACTGGCGCGTGCCGCTGGACGAGGCGCGCAAGCGCGTGGGGCCCAACGTGGCGCTGCAGGGCAACCTGGACCCTGCGTCGCTCTTCTTGCCGCTCGAGAAGCTCGAGCCGCGGATCGCGCGCGTGCTCGAGCAGGCGCGGGCGGCCGGGCCGGGACACATCTTCAACCTGGGACACGGCATCCTGCCCGGAACGCCGGTACCGAACGTGCGAGCGCTCGTCGAGCAGGTGCACGCGGGCTAGGCTTACCAAACCGGCGGCCGCTGCACAGCTTTCCCCGAAGGGGGTTCGCATGCGCGGACATTGGTTGGGGTTGGTGATCATCTTCTCGGGAGCGGCAAACGCGGCAGGCATGACTGCGGGCCGTGCTCCGACTCCAAGGGCGACCACGCCCGCGGCGGCTCCTACGGCAACCCCGGCGGGGGCGACTCCGGCGGGGACTACGGCAACCGGGACCACGCCGTCCGGCACGCCGGCCGTCACCACCT
>DATBAA010000034.1:0-2958 GCA_036271755.1 Myxococcales bacterium
TTCGGCCGACAGCGGCAGAGCAAGAGCCAGAGACAACCCTGCCGTCATTAGCCAGATTCGAGCCATGCGCGCCACTCTACAGCGGCTTGCGGCGTCGAGCGCGAATCCATGAGATGAGCTTCGCATGGTGGATGACAGCAAGACGAGGCCGGAGCTCGCGGAGCTGCGCGCGCGGCTGCAGGCGACGCTGGACGAGGGCCGGCCCGAGGCGGTGGCCCGCAGGCGCAAGACCGGGCAGCGGACGGCGCGCGAGAACATTGCCCAGCTCTTCGACGACGGCTCGTTCATCGAATACGGCGGCCTCGCGCTGGCGGCCATGCGGCAAAAGCTCTCGGAGGAGGAGCTGCGGAAGGCCAGCCCGGCCGACGGGTTGATCGCCGGCGTCGGCGCGATCAACGGCGCGCTGTGTACGGAAGAGGCCGCGCGCGCCCTGGTGCTGGCCTACGACTACACGGTCTTCGCCGGCACCCAGGGCGGCATGAGCCACAAAAAGCTCGACCGCATGATCGCGCTGGCGGCGCAGTGGAAGCTGCCGGTGGTGCTCTTCGCCGAAGGCGGCGGCGGCAGGCCGAACGACACCGACATGCCCATGGTGGCCGGCCTCGACACGCCGGGCTTCCTCGGCTTCGCGGCCCTCAGCGGGCTCGCGCCGCGAGTAGGAATCGCCTCTGGACGCTGCTTCGCCGGCAACGCGGCCTTGTTGGGCTGCTGCGACGTCATCATCGCCACGGAGGACAGCTCCATCGGCATGGGAGGCCCCGCGATGATCGAGGGCGGCGGGTTGGGCGTCTGCACTCCCGAAGAGGTCGGCCCCATCTCGGTGCAAAGCCGCAACGGCGTCGTCGATGTGCGAGTCGCCGACGAGGCCGAAGCGGTGGCGGCGGCGAAGAAGTATCTCGGCTATTTCCAGGGAGCTCGTACCGATTGGGCTTGCGCGGATCAAGGCGCGCTGCGGGACGCGATGCCCGAGCGGCGGCGGCGCGCCTACAAGATTCATCCTTTGATTGAAACCCTGGCCGACACCGGCTCGGTCTTCGAGCTGCGCCGCGAGTTCGGCGTTGGCCTCGTCACCGCGCTCGTCCGAATCGAAGGGCGGCCGTTCGGGCTCATCGCCAACAATTCGTACCATCTGGGCGGCGCCATCGACTCCGACGCGTCCGACAAGGGCGCGCGCTTTCTCCAGCTCTGCGACGCCTTCGACCTGCCGATCATCTCGCTCTGCGACACGCCGGGCTTCATGGTCGGACCGAAAGCCGAGACCACCGCATTGGTGCGCCACGTCTCGCGCCTCTTCGTGGCGGCGGCCAGCCTGAGCGTGCCCTACTTCACGGTCGTCCTGCGCAAAGGCTACGGCCTGGGCGCGCAAGCCATGTCCGGCGGGCACTTCCACGCGCCGTTCTTCACCGTCGCCTGGCCCACCGGCGAGTTCGGCGGCATGGGCATCGAGGGCGCCGTCCGCCTGGGGCTGCGCAAGGAGTTGGCGGCCATCGAAGACCCGGCGGAGCGCGAACAGCTCTTCGAAGCCGCGGTCGCGCACCAGTACGAGAAGGGCAAGGCGCTGAGCATGGCGTCCTATCTCGAGATCGACGCGGTCATCGACCCGGCGGAGACGCGCGCCTGGATTTTGCGCGGGCTCAAGTCCGTTCCGAAGCGGCCGCCCCGGCGGCGCTTCATCGACACCTGGTGATCTAGCCGGTAGCATCTGGTTCATGCCGCTCAAATGGAAAGAGTTGGGGCCCGCTCCGGCGGATCTGGCCGAAGCGCGGCTGGTGCTGCACCAGGCGGTGCAGCTCGTCGCGGCGGTGGGGCAGTCGCTGGCCAAGACCGCCGCGGATGATTCCCAGCAGAGCTTGTCGCTCGGCGATGGCACCTGGCTGGGGGTCGCCGCCGGCAAGGTTCGCGCGGGCCTCGAGCCGGAGGGCCTCGTGCTCTTCCTGGCCGACGCCGATGGCAAGCCGAAGGCAAAGTTTCCGCTGGCCGGGCGGACGCTCCAGGAGGGCTTGCAAGTCCTCGAAGCGGGCTTGAATGCAAAGCTTACGCTGCCGAAGCATCCGGCCGGGGACTTTCCCCATCACGCCATCGCCGACGGCGCGCGGTTCCCGAGCAGCGGTGAGTCCTCGCGGGCGTACCTGGCGAAGCTCTTTTCCAATACCCAGAGCACTCTCGGCTCCCGCGAGACGACCATGTGGCCGCACCACTTCGACCTCGCCTGCACCGTAGGAAAAGTCAGCGCGGGCTTCTCGCCGGGAGATGGCGAAGATGGCCTGCCGTACTGGTACGCCACCTTCAATCCGCCCTTGAAGAAAGCTCCCGCCATCGCCGGCGGCGGCCGCTGGCGCACCTCTGGCTGGCCCGGCGCGGATCTGCAGCTGGAACAGCGCGCGACGCCTGAAGAAGAGAACGTCAAAGCCTTCTTCCAGTCGGCCTTCGCCGCGGCATGAGCGAGCCCGCGTTCCGGCTCACCAAGGCCTCCAAGCGATACTCGAGCAACGAGGGCGTCGGCCCCATCGATCTGACGCTCGAGGAGGGCAGCACGACGGTGCTGCTCGGCACCAGCGGCGCGGGCAAGTCGACGCTGCTCAAGCTGCTCAACGGGCTCATCGTCCCCGACAGCGGCGAAGTGCTCTTCCGCGGCCAGCCGGTCTCGCGCGAGAAGCGGCTGCAGATGGGCTACGTCGTCCAGGGCGGCGGCCTCTTTCCGCACCTGACGGCCGCGCAGAACGTCGCGCTGGTGGCGCGCTGGCTTGGCTGGGAAGAGCCGCGCGTCCAGGCCCGCTTGGACGAGCTCGCGGCGCTGGTGCGGCTTCCCATCGAATCTCTACGGCGCTATCCGGGGCAGCTCTCGGGCGGGCAGGCCCAGCGCGTGGGCCTGATGCGCGCGCTGATGCTCGACGCGCCGGTGCTGTTGCTCGACGAGCCGCTGGGCGCGCTCGACCCGCTGACCCGCTTCGATCTGCA
>DATBAA010000035.1:0-14498 GCA_036271755.1 Myxococcales bacterium
ATTCGGCGTCGGCGCGGGTGCCGCGCTTGTCGACGCAGGCGTTGGTGGAGTTGCCGTCCGCGTGCCCCCGGGCTTCTTTGCAGGCGAGGGTGCGCTCTTCGCCGCTGCCCACCCCGAAGTACCGCTCGGTCCAGTGGGCAGAAGAGGAGGTCTGCGCCAGCGAGGCCAGGAAGAGAGCTGCGAGTTTCAGCGACGTCATGGCCACTTTCAAAGCATCCGGCGTGCCAAGCGCTGCTGCCTCTGGCCGGAGCGGCAAGTGTCCACGGGTGCTACATGGGCGGGGGTGTTGCGCAACATGTTGCAGCTGCCTTGGCCGCCTGCTGATACTCTGCCGTCATCATGGTGGAGACGGACGTCACCGCGGACGAGTCACACGCCGGCCTGCCCGGCCGTCCCGACTCCGCGCGGGTCATCCTCTCACTGCAATCCGAGCGTCCTCACGACGAGCCGCTGGTGCTGCCGTTGCAGGGCGTGCAGGCGGTCTGGTTCTCGCGCGGGCGCGGTCCGGCGCGGGCCGAGCGCGCGCAGGCGGGCTCCGAGGTGCACCTCAAGGTCGAGGTCCCCGATCGCTTCCTCTCCAGCAATCACGCCTCGCTGCAGCGCGTGCTGGGCAGCTGGCTGCTGGAGGACCAGCACTCGCGCAACGGCACCTTCGTCGACGGCCAGAAGGTCGAGCGGCACGAGCTGACCGAAGGCACGGTCTTCGAGATCGGCCACACCTTCTGCGTCTTTCGCGGCGCCGCCCCGGACGAGCTGCGCGAAGGCGCCGGTTCGCTGCAGCCGGCCTTCGCCGCCCAACTGCGCGCCTTGGAGCGCGCGGCTCCCACCTCGCTGCCCGTCGTCCTGCGCGGCGAGACCGGCACCGGCAAGGAGGTGCTGGCGCGCACGGTCCACCGGCTCTCGGGCCGCAAGGGTGAATTTCAACCCATCAACTGCGCCGCGCTCGCCCCGGCGCTCGTCGAGTCGGAGCTGTTCGGCTACAAGAAGGGCGCCTTCTCCGGCGCGCTCGAGGACCGGCCCGGCCTCATCCGCAGCGCGCACAACGGCACCCTCTTCCTCGACGAGATCGGCGATCTGCCGCTGCCCGCGCAGGGCGCGCTCTTGCGCGTGCTGCAGGAGTCCGAGGTGACGCCGGTAGGTGGGACCAAGGCGCTGGCCGTCGATTTCCGCCTCGTCGTCGCCACCCACCGCGACCTGGAGCAGCGGGCCGCCAGCGCGGAGTTCCGGCCCGATCTCCTCGCCCGCCTCACCGGCTTCACCGTCCTCTTGCCACCGCTGCGCGAGCGGCCGGAGGATCTGGGCGCGCTGGTGTCTGCGCTGCTGGCGCGGCATGCGCCGGGCCGCGAGCTGCGCTTCACCCAGGCCGCTGCCCGGGCCCTCTTCCGCCACGTCTGGCCGCTCAACGTGCGCGAGCTGGAGAAGGCCCTGCGGCTGGCCGCGGCGCTCTCCGTCGATGGCGTGATCGATCTGCAGCACCTGCCGCCGGCCGTGCGCGAGGCCAAGTCGACGCCGCCTTTGGTGACCGAGCTTCCGCCGGCCGAGGCGGAGCGCCGCGACGAGATTTTGGTGCTGCTGCGCGAGCACCACGGAAACGTCACCGCGGTGGCGAAAGTATTGGGAAAAGCCCGGGTCCAGGTGCAGCGGTGGATGCGCAAGTACAACATCCGCCCGTCCATTTTCAGATAGATTTTGGCCACGCACTCCTGGTGTTTACTTGCAGATTCCCTGTAGTCTAGCTCCCGGGGCTAATATTCTGGCCCCTAAGGTCCGTCTCCCCCGGACGGCACCTCACGTCGGAGCTCTACGTGCCGCAGCAGGAGCCCACAGTGACCCCCGGTACGGGGACCGTGCTTTCCGAACGATACGTGCTGGGCGCCGTCACCGGCCACTGCGCGACCGGCCTCGTCTACGCCGCGCTCGACCGCAAGCTGCAGCGCGAGGTCGCGGTCAAGCTGCTGCGCTCGGTGGACGGCGAGTCGGTGCAGCGCTTCAGCCGCGAAGCGCTCGCCTCCGGCGCGCTGCAGCATCCCAACGTGCTGGCCGTCTTCGACGCCGGCGACGAGCAGGGCTTTCCTTTCCTGGTCACCGAGCTGCTCCGCGGCGAGACGCTGCAGGAGCTCTTGTCGCGCGGTCCGCTTTCGCCAGAGCAGGCGCGCTCGCTCGCGCAGCAGATCGCCTCCGGGCTTGCGTCGGCCCACGACAAGGGGTTCACCCACCTCGATCTCTCTCCGGCCAGCATCTTCATCACCAGCGACGGCTGGGTGAAGATCCTCGACTTCGGGCTCGCGAGCCCGGCGAGCAGCATCGGCTATGTCGCACCCGAGCAGGCGCGCGGCCAGCCGGCGGACGCGCGCGCGGACCTCTTCAACTTCGGCCTCGTCCTCTACGAGATGCTCACCGGCCACCGCGCCTTCGCGGGCGAGACGCTGGCCGCCGCCAACCAGCTCATCTTGCATGAGCAGCCGCGGCCGCTGCCGGCCTCCACGCCCCGCGCGCTGCGCAGGCTGATCGAGCGCTGCCTCGCAAAAGACCGGACCGAGCGTCCTCCCACCGCGCGCGAGCTTTTGGCCGGGCTGCAGCAGCCGCAGGAAGCCGTCCGGCTGGAGCGTCCGCCCCGTGCGGGGCGGCGCTTGCCCGCGGCGGTGGTGCTGATTGCGGCGGCGGCGGCGGTGGCCATCTTCTTCGCCTTCGAACGCCGTCCCGAGCGCCTGCCGTCCTTGACCCTGCCCCTGCACGGCAAGACCGTCGCGCCCGCCGGAACGGTCGCCATCCTTCCCTTCGACGCCCGCTCCGCGCCGCACTTCACCCTCCTGGCCGAAGGCGTGGGCGACGTGCTCAGCCGCGACTTCGAGGGCGGCTCGCTGCGCGCCGTCGACACCGGCAGCGTGCTGCAGGCCGTCGGCCAGGGCAGCACCGGCGATCTGGACCGCGCCAGCGCGGCGGCGGCGCAGCTGGGCGCGAAGTACTTCATCCTCGGCCGCGTCGAGGAGAAAGCCGGCCAGCTCTTCATCGAAGCGGTCCTCTACGACGGCGGCTCGGGCGAACCGCTGCTCCAGGGCGCGGCGCACGGCAACCCCGCCGAGGTGCTGCGGCCCATCCGCGCGCTCTCCGATCAGCTGCAGGGCTTGACCCCCACGCTGGTGGAGTTCGAGCAGCGGCTCGCGAGCCTGGCCTGGCGGACCAGCAGCTCGCCCGAGGCGCTGCAGGCCTTTCTCGAGGGCGAGCATCTCTGGAGGCGCGGCAGCTGGGACAAGGCGGCGCTGCCCTACCAGCGCGCGGTGGAGGCGGATCCGCAGTTCGCCCTGGCGCACTACCGGCTGGGCAAGGCGCTGGCGGGCGTCAAGCCGGGCATGGCGGAGGACGAGCTGGAGCGCGCGCTGCGCTACAGCGACCACTTGAGCAAGCCCGAGCGCCTCGCGGTCGAGGGGCACCTCTACCTGCAGCGCGGCTCCTTCAAGCGGGCCGAGGAGATCTTCACCGAGGCCACGCGCAGGTACCCGGCGGAGCCGCAGGCGTGGATCGAGCTGGGCAACGTCATCTTCGAGTTCGGGCCTTACTACGGGGTCTCTCCGCAGGAGGCGCTGCCCGCGCTGCAGGAGGCGCTGGTGTTCGACCCGGTCAACACGCTCGCGCTGTCGGATCTGATCGACCTCGCCATCCTGCGCAACGAGCGCGGCACGGTGCTCAAGCTCACCGATCGCCTCCTGGGCCACACCGACAACCCCACCAACCTCGCCAGCTACGGCTACGTCCGCGCCTGGGCGCGCAAGGACCCGGCCGAGCGCAAGCGCATCCTGCTCGGCATGCACAAGCCCGGAGACCCGCCGCTGCCGCGGGTCATCCTCGCCGGAGAGCTCGCGCGCGAATATCCCGCCGACGAGAGACGGGCCGAGGCCGCGCTCTTCACCTTCCTGCGCGCCGAGTGGCTGGGCGACGACACCGACGAGATCGAGGACCTGGTCAAGGCCATCACCCCGGCGGCGAGCTTCCTGCCGGAGGCCGAGTTCAATCTGCGCCGGGGCAGGCCCCTGGCGGCCCGGCGCGTCTTCGCGGCCGCGAAGAACCTCTCCGAGGAGAACGTCTTCTACGCCTCGTGGATGAACACCCTCGCCGGCTTCGAGCTTTCCAAAGACGAGCTGGCCGAGGCGCGCGCCACCGCGGCTTCGCTCGAGAGCAGCGGCAAGGACCCCGACCAGCTGCCGGCGCGGCGTTACGTGATCGGGGCGCTGGCGGCGCGGGCCCACGACTTTGCCGCGGCGGCGAAGATCGCCGACAACCTCGCCGCCATGCCGCGGCTCTACGAGTCGAGCATCACCACCGACCTCGCGCTGGCCCTGCGCGCGCGGATCGAGAACGAGAAGGGCAACCACGGCGCCGCGCTGTCGCTGCTCGAGCAGCAGCGGCTGCAGATCCCCATGCGCTACGCGCACTTCTACTTCTGGGTGAACGAGAGCTTCCTGCGCGCGCAGCTCTTGGAGAAGGCCGAGCGCTGGCAGGAGGCGCTGAAGCTCTACGACGCCATCCCCTTCGACCGCGCGGCCGACCCGAGCTTCATGCCGCTCGCGCGCCTGCACAAGGCGCGCATCAACGAGGAGCTGGGCAACACCGAGGCGGCGTTCGACAACTACGCCATCTTCACCGAGGTGTGGAAGAACGCCGAGCCGGCCGAGCGCTCCAAGGTGGCCTGGGCGCGCAAGCGGATGGAGCAGCTGCCGGGACATCGCGCCGATAGATGAACGGCGCGGTCCTCATCGATCGCTACGTCTTGGGAGCGCTGTTGGGCCGTGGCGGGATGGGATACGTCCACGAAGCCGTCGATCTGAAGCTGCGGCGCGCAGTGGCGGTGAAGCTCCTGGGCTCGGCCACGCCCGACTCCGAATCGCTGCGGCGCTTCAGCCGCGAGGCGCTGGCGGCGGGCTCGCTTTCGCACCCCAACGTGGTCGGCGTCTTCGACACCGGCGAAGAGGCGGGCCGTCCGTTCCTGGTGACCGAGCTGCTCCGCGGCGAGACCTTGCGGCAGGTGCTTCAGCGTGGAAAGCCGGAGCTTCCGCTGGCGCGCTCCTGGGCGAAGCAGCTGGCGGCCGGCCTGCTGGCGGCGCACGAGAAGGGGCTCATCCACCGCGATCTCAAGCCCTCCAACATCTTCATCACCAGCGACGGCTGGGTGAAGATCCTCGACTTCGGCCTGGCGCGGCTGAAGGGCTCGCGGGAAGAGCAGCGGCGCATGGAGGGCACCATCGGCTACATGGCGCCCGAGCAGGTGCGCGGACTGCCGGTGGACGCGCGCGCCGACCTCTTCAACTTCGGCCTCGTGCTGCACGAGATGCTCAGCGGCAAGCGCGCCTTCAGCGACGGCTCGGACACGGAGACGAGCTACGCCATCGTCCTGCGCGAGCCCGCGCCGCTGCCCGCGTCCGTGCCGCGGGAGCTGCGCCAGCTTGTCTCCAGCTGCCTTGCCAAGGACCGCGAGCAGCGGCCGGCTTCGGCGAAGGAGGTCCTGGACAGATTGCGGCCGCGGCTCGCCGCGCCGGCCCGCCTGCGCACGTGGGGCCTGCCGCTCCTGGCGCTCTCGCTGCTTGCGCTGTCCGTGCTGGCGCTGGCGTGGCGAAGGCACGACGGCTTTCCGTCCGCGGCTCCGGCCGGTACCGTGGCCATCTTTCCCTTCGAGGCGCGCACGGCGCAGGGCCTGGTCCCGCTCGCCGACGGCGTCAGCGATCTGCTGGCGCGCGATCTCGACGACACCGCGCTGCACCCGGCCCTGCCCGACCGCGTCCGCAAGGCCCATTTCCGCGGCACCGCGGGCAACCTCGATCGCGCGCGCGCCGCGGGCCTGGGCCTGAACGCGCGCTACTTCGTGCTCGGCCGGGTGGAGGAGCGCGGCGGCGAGCTGTTGCTCGAGGCGGTGCTCCACGACACCGAATCGGCCAGGCCTCGCCGCCGGGCGTCCGCGCACGGCCCGCCCTCCGCGATCCTGCGCCTGGTCCGCCAGCTCTCCGACCAGCTGCAGGAGAAGCCGCTGCCACAGGCCGCCTTCGAGGCGCGGCTCAGCGCCCTGCAGGAGAAGTTCACCGCCTCGTTCCCGGCGCTGCAGGCCTTCCTCGAGTCGGAGTATTTCCAGAACGAAGGGCAGTACGAAAAACAGGCGGCCGCGGTGAAGCTGGCCCTCCAGCTCGACCCGGAGTTCGCCTTTGCCCTCTACCGCTGGGGCCGGCTCAGCTGGCAGACCGATCTGAACGCCGCCGAGGAGGCCATGCGCCACGCGGCCCGGCTCGGCTCGCGCCTCACGCCGCTCCAGCGCGCCGTCGCGCGGACCTTCATGCTGCGCGCGAGCGGCGAGCGAATGGCGTCGGAGCGGCTGCAGTTCGACGCGGTCCGCGAGCGGCCTGGCGACGCGGAAGCCTGGCTCATGCTTGGCAGCTACCTGCGCTCCAGGGACGGAGCGCTCATGGGGCACTCGCCGCAAGAGGCGGTGAACGCCTTCCAACGCATGTACGAGCTCGATCCGCGCGACAGCACTCCGCTCGAGTACCTGGTCATGCTGGCGGAGCTGCGGGGTGAACGGACGGTGGTGGCGAGCCTCGTCGACCGGCTGCTGGCCCTCAACCTCGACGAGAGCGACACGGCGGCCTGGCGGCTGAGCCGCGCCTGGGCGCGCGGCGACCAGCGGGAGCACGACGAGGCGTTCGAGCTGCTGAAGAGGAACATTCCCGCGCGGACGTTTCCCGGGGTGGTCTGCAACTTCGCGACGCGCATGGACGGTTCGCCCGACGCTTCGATCGTGGCGGCGATGGCGCCTGCGCAAGCAGGGCTGCAGACGAAGGCGGTGGCGCACCTGTTGAACGGCCAGATCGAGGCGGCCAGGCAGGACGTCACCGCCGCCATCCCCGCGAATCCGGGATTCGACACCGCCTTCTACCTGCCCTGGATCGACACGCTCGAGCTGGTCCACGCCTCGCCCCGGCAGCTGGCGGCCAGCCGCGCGTCGGCGGCCGGCCTCGACGACTCCAAGGACCCGGCGCGGGCTCCGGCGAAGCAGTACCTGATGGGCATGCTGGCGCTGCGGGCGGGCGACTTCAGGGCCGCGGAGGCGGCGGTGCGCGCGCTCTCGGAGCTGCCCGAGGTTCCGGGCTCGACCATCGCCGCGGACCACGCGCTCGCGCTGCGGGCGCGCATCCTCGCGGCGCGCGGAGATCCGGCCGCGGCGCTGGCTACTTTCGACCAGCAGAAGCTGCGCATTCCCGAGCGCTACGTGCTCTTCTACAACCGCCCGCGCGAGCACTTCTTCCGCGCCTCGCTGCTGGCGGCGCTGGGGAGGCCGCGCGAAGCGCTGACGCTCTATCAGGCGCTGGGCGAGTTCGATCCGGTCACGCCGGTCTTCTATCCGGCCGGGCAGCTGCGGGGCGCGCGCATCCACGACTCGCTGGGAGAGCGCGAGCGCGCCATCCAGGGCTACGAGCGGTTCGTGGCCATGTGGCACGGCGCGGACTCTGAGGAGGAGCCCGAAGTGCGCGCTGCTCGGGAACGGCTGGCTACCCTGCGCAACTCACGGTAACTCACCTCGACGCGTGACCCCTGCTCTTCTCCAGCGCCGGCTGCCGGCGATTGCGCTCCTGGCGGTGGTGGCCGCGGCGGCGGCGTATCTGATTCGCCGTCCCCCCGAGGCGCTGATGAGGATGCGCATGCGCGAGGCCCCGCCGGTGATTCCGCCGAAGGGCAAGGTGGCCATCCTCCGCTTCGACGCGCGCGGCGCGCCGTCCTTTCCCTGGCTCGACACCGGCGTCGCGGACCTGCTCTCGCGCGACCTCGAGGGCGGCGCGCTCCAGCCGGCCGACGCGTCCAGCGTGCTCACCTTCGATCTCGACAAGGCCTGCGCCGCTGCGGCCGCGCGCGGCGCCGGTTACTTCCTGGGCGGCCGCGTCCTGGAGAAGCCGGACGAGCTGCTCCTCGAGGGCGCGCTCTACGACGCGACGACAGGCGCGCTGGTGAGCCAGGGCGTGGCGCGCGGCTCGCCTTCGAAGCTGCTCGAGATCGTCCGCGCCTTCTCCGATCAGCTGCAAGGTCTGCGGCGCGGTCCGGGTGATGCGCAGGCGCGCCTCGCGGCCCTGGCCCTGCGGACCAGCAGCTCGCCCGAGGCGCTCCAGGCCTGGCTGCAGGGCGAGCAGATCCTGCGCGGCGAGCGGTCGTACGAGGCGGCCCCGGCCTTTCAGCGCGCGGTCACCGCCGACCCGGCCTTCGCCTTCGCGCACTTCCGCCTGGGCAACGAAGCGCTCTTCGACAAGTCGCTCTTCGCCACCGACGAGTTCTTCCTGGCGCTGCGTCACGCCGATCGGCTGAGCAGGATGGAGCAGCTCATCGCCGAGGGCTGGCTGCAGGCGGAGCGCGGCCTGCCCGGCGAGGCGGAGCAGATCTTCGCCACCGCCACGCGCGAGTTCCCTGCCGAGCCCCGGACCTGGCACGCGCTCTCCGAGCTGCAGTTCCACGAAGGATCGCTGCGCCGGCACCCGCCGCAAGAGGCGCTGCCCGCCCTGGAGCGGACGGTGGCCCTGGACCCGGACAACATCGACGCGCTCGGCCACCTGCTGGACCTGGCCCAGCTGCGCGGGGACCGCCAGGCGGTGATGGGGCTCAGCAGCCATCTCCTGACGCTGCTCAGAGACCCGATGATGGTGATGTCCTTCAACCTGGTCCGCGCCTTGGAGCAGGGCGACAAGGCCGAGCACGACCGGATCTTCGCCCGGGTGCCGCTGGCCCAGCTCAGCTACGCGTTCAACCGCGCGGCCTGGCAGCTGGACCCGTGGGACGCCGGCCCTACGCTCACGGCCCGAAGCCCCGATCGGGACGGATTTCCCTACGCGACCGCGCTCGACCTGCTGCACGGAAAGCCGGACGCGGCGCGCCGGGTGCTCCAGACCGCCATCGCCGCGCATCCGTCGGGAGACAGCGCGTACTTCGGCACCTGGGTCGATGCGCGGCCGGAGTTCGGCATCTCTCCCGTCCAGCTGAAAGCAGCCCGGGCGACCGCGGCCAGCCTGGAGATCGCCAACCGCGACCCCATCAAGGTCCCGGGCCTGCGCTATCTGCGCGGGCTCCTCGCCCTGCGCGCGAAAGACTTCCGCGCGGCCGAAGGGGCGGCGCGGAGCCTCGCGGCCATGCCGGAGCTCGAGGGCGCCAGCATCGGCAAGGATCTGGCGCTGGCCTTGCGCGCGCGGGCGCTCTTCCAGCGCGGCAAGCCCAAGGAGGCCTTGGCGGTGCTGGACCGGCAAGAGCTGCGCATTCCCATGCGCTACCTGCGCCTCTATGCGGGGACCGGCGAGAGCTTCTTGCGCGCGGGGCTGCTCGAGGCGTTGCACCGCCCCCGGGAGGCGCTGCCGCTCTACGATGCCCTGGTCTTCTACAGCAACAGCGAGCCCAGCTTCTTCGCGCTCGCCCACCTGTTCAAGGCGCGCATCCACGATCAATTGGGCGAGCACGAGGCCGCCGTCCAACACTATGCGGCGTTCGCCGAAGCCTGGAAGGATTGCGAGCCCGTAGGTCAGCCCGAGCTGCATCGCGTGCAGGAACGGCTGGCCACCTTGCGCGGCGCGTGGAAGTAGCGCCGGTGTCGGACATTCCTGTACTCTGACGCCGCGCCGTATCCCCCACGGTGCACCCATAGGTCGGAGCGCTTCGTGTCGCAGTTCGAGCCTGCCGCCCCACCCAATGCCGGGCCACTCACGGGCTCGCTGCTGGCGGGTCGTTATGACCTGGGCACGCTCTTGGGCAAGGGCGGCATGGGGCACGTCTATGCCGCGCGCGATCGCAAGCTGCAGCGCGAGGTGGCGGTCAAGCTGCTGGGGTCTGCCTCTCCCGATCGCGACGCCATGCGCCGCTTCAGCCGCGAGGCGCTGGCCACCGGCTCGCTGCAGCATCCGAACATCGTCGCGGTGTTCGACGCGGGAGAAGAGCAGGGCCGCCCCTACCTCGTCACCGAGCTGCTCCGCGGCGCTACCCTGCGCGCGCTGCTCGAGCGCGGGCCTTTGCCGCGCGAGCGGGCGCAGGCGTTCGCGCGGCAGATCGCGGCCGGGCTGGCGGCCGCGCACGACAAGGGCTTCACCCACCGCGATCTGAAGCCCGAGAACGTCTTCATCACCGACGACAACTGGCTCAAGATCCTCGACTTCGGCCTGGTGAAGCTGACCGAGTCGCTGCACGTCTCGCCGCCGCCCGACGCCGCCGGCTCCACCGGCGTGGGCCGCACGCTCGGCACCATCGGCTACATGGCGCCCGAGCAGGTGCGCGGGCAGCCGGTGGACCCGCGGGCGGACCTCTTCAACTTCGGCCTCGTCTTCTACGAGATGCTCGTGGGCGACCGCGCTTTCAAGGGCAACTCCAGCACCGAGACCAGCTACGCCATCCTCTTCCGCCAGCCCGCGCCGCTGCCGAAGACGGTTCCGGTCGCGGTGCGCCGCCTCATCGACCGCTGCTTGATGAAGGACCGCGAGCAGCGGCCCGCCTCGGCGCGGGAGGTGTTGGAGATCGTCACCGGCCTTTCGGCGGGCAAGAGCTCGCGCGGCACCTGGCTCAAGCCGGCCGCGGCGCTCCTGGTCCTCGCCGCCGCCCTCGGAGCCGCCGCGTGGGTCGTCATCCACCAGTGGCGAACAGATCGGCCGCCGCGGCCTCCCGTCGCGCTCACGGCTCCGCCGAAGGGCACGCTCGCCGTCCTTCCGTTCGATTCCCGCGCCGTGCCGCAGTACGCCTCGCTTGCCGAGGGCGTGGGCGATCTGCTGGCCCGCGATCTCGAGGATGCGCCGCTGCGCGCGGTCGAGGCGGCCAGCGTCATGCGCTCCATCGGCGGGAATGCCACGAGCGATCTCGACCGGGCGCGGAGCGCGGCGGTGCAACTGAGCGCGAAGTACTTCGTGCTCGGCCGCATCGAGGAGCGCAAGGGCGAGCTGGTGATCGAGGCCGTGCTCTACAACACCGACACCACCGAGGCGGTGATGGAGGCGGTGGCCCGCGGCAAGCCCGCCGAGGTGCTCCGCCTCGTGCGCACGCTCTCCGACCAGCTGCAGATGCGCAGGCCCAGCCCGGCGGAGTTCGAAGCGCAGCTGGCCGAGCTGACCCGGCGCACCAGCCGCGCGCCCGAGGCGCTGCAGGCGTGGCTCGAGGGAGAGCGGCTCCTGCGCCTGGGCCAGTGGGAGAAGTCGATCAAGCTGTTCCGGCGCGCGGTCGAAGCCGACCCCGAGTTCGCGCTCGCCCTCTACAAGCTGGGCGTGGTCATCGCCGATACCTTCCCCGGCGAGTCCGAGGACGCGCTGCAGCGGGCCATCCACTACGCCGATCGCCTCTCGCCCTCCGAGCGCGGGCTGGCCGAGGCGCTGCTCCTCCTCCAGCGCGGGTCGATCAACGAAGCGCAGGTGCTGCTCGAGTCGCTGACGCGGGACCACCCGGCCGACGTCGAGGCCTGGATGCGGCTGGCGGAGTTCTACTTCCACCAGGGGCCGCTCCTGGGCAGGTCGCCGCAGGCGGCGGAAGGGCCGCTGCAGCAGGTGCTGGTCCTCGATCCGCTCAACACCGAAGCCATCGTCCACCTGAGCGATCTGGCGGAGATGCGCGGCGAGAAGGCGGTCGCGCAGAGGCTCGCCGACCGGCTGCTCAGCCTCACCGAGGATCCGAGCACCGTCATCGGCTTCCGGCTGCTGCGGGCCTGGACGCGCGGCGACACGGTCGAGCGCGACGAGGTGGTGGCTTCGCTGCGGGCGCCGGGCGTCTCGCGCACCGAGGTGCTCACCGCCATGATGCAGACCGCGTGGCAGATGGACGGATCGAAGGAGCTCTTCACCATCGCCGCGCTCGCGCCTTACGCGGACGGGTTCCAACCCGTGGCCCTGGTGAACCTCTTGAGCGGACGCCCCGAGCAGGCGCGGCGCACCTTCGCGGCGGCCATTGCCGAGCACCCAGCGGGCGACGTCGCCTACTACCTGCCCTGGGTGGATACGCTCGAGCTCATCACCGTCTCTCCGCAGCAGCTGCGCCAGAGCCGCGCCGCCGCCGCCGCGCTCGACGAGGCCAAGGACCCCGCGCGGGCTCCGGCCAAGCATTATCTGATGGGCGTCTTGGCCGTGCAGGCTGGAGACCTCGCCGCGGCACAGGAGCAGGCGCGAGCGCTGGAGACCATGCCGTCGCTCGAAGGCTCGAGCATCACCTCCGACCTGGCGCTGGCGATGCAAGCGCGCATCCTGGCCGCGCGCAAGGACTACGCCGCCGCGCTGGCCAAGATGGACAAGCAGCAGCTGCGCATCCCCATGCGTTTCGCCCGGCGCTACGGCCGCGCCGGCGACATTTTCTTCCGCGCGTCGCTCTTGGAGGCGCTGGACCGGCCGCAGGAGGCCTTGCCGCTCTACGAGGCGCTGGACTTCTACAACATCACCTCGCCGGCATTTCTGCCGGCCGCGAACCTGCGCCGGGCGCGTATCTACGAGAAGCTGGGCGATACCCGTCGCGCGATCGAGCGCTACGAGATATTTGCAGAACTCTGGAAGAACTGCGAGCCTGAGGAGCAGGCACAGTTGGAGCAGGTGCAGAGCCGCCTTGCGCAGTTACGCAAATAAACAGTTTACGACGTCCTGGGGGGTCAATGGCAAAGAAGTCCAAGGGGAAGAGCAAAGCAGCCACACCGAAAAAAGCCAGCCTGCCTGAGTTCTTCCAGGGGCTCGACGCTGATCCAGACAAGCTGGAACAGTTCTCGTCGACCCTGGCTGGCCGCAAGCAGGTCATCGAAAATTCAAACCTCAGCGACGAGCACAAGGCGGTGCTCAAGAAGGGGTGCATCCCCGACATCATCCGCGCCTTCTCCGGCCTGCCGCCGGCGCCGGAGGGGACGGGCGGCGCCACCATGGCCATCAACTGCTGCGACGAGATGGGGTGCGAACACAAGCACTGCAACGCCTTCAGCCAGGCCGCTGCGGTTCCCGTCGCGAAGCCGATTCCCGTCGCCCGGGCGAAGACCACCGCCAAGAAGGGCTCGGCGAAGGGCAAGGCGAAGAAGCCTACCGCCAAAAAGCCGAAGCGCTGATGCGCAAGGGCACGCTAGCCGTGGTGGGCACCGGCATCGAATCGACGGGGCAGCTCACCCCGGCAGCGCGGCGCGAGATCGAGCGCGCGCAGCAGGTTTTCTACCTGGTCACCGAGCCGTTGACCGAGGCATCCCTGCGCGCGCTCAATCCGCAGTCGGAGTCGCTGCAATCGCTCTACGGCCGGGGCAAGCACCGGCTCAAGACCTACGCGGCCATGGTCGATCGCATCATGGAGGCGGTGCGGACCGGAAAGCGCGTCTGCTTCGCGCTCTACGGCCACCCGGGGGTCTTTGCCACGGCGGCGCACGCGGCGGTGCGCATCGCGCGGAGCGAGGGCTATCAAGCGACGATGCTGCCGGGGGTCTCGGCCGAGGGCTGCCTCATCGCCGACCTGGGCATCGATCCGGCGGCGAACGGCTGGGTCACCTTCGAGGCCACCGACTTTCTCCTCCGGCGGCGAAAGGCCGATCCGTCCGTGGGTCTCGTCCTCTGGCAGGTGGGGGTGCTGGGGCAGTTCGACGCGGCAACGGGCGCCATCAACCGCAGGGGGCTCAAAGTGCTGGCGGACGAGCTGCTCAAGCTCTATCCCCGCGGCCACCGAGGCGTCCTCTACGAAGCCTCTTCGCTGCCGGGGTTTCCGCCGGTCATCGACGAGGTCGCGCTGGAAAAGCTGCACCTGGCGGAGCTGTCGCGGATCACCACGCTCTACCTGCCGCCGTCGGAGATCGCGCCGCTGGACGAGCGGATGGTGCGGCGGCTGGGCATCAAGGCGAAGGACCGCATCCGCTGCCTGCAGGAGTAGTCCGGTTCCGGGATGGCCGGTCCCATGGGTGGACAGCCGCTGGCGCGCGCCGCTGCGGGCGGCCTTGGCACGGCGCTCGCAGCTTTTCGCGGGCGTGATCCTCCTCGACGATCTGCGGTCCGCCGCGCGCTCGCTGCGGCGAAGCCCCCTGCTCTCGGTGTTGGCCGTGACCACGCTGGGCCTGGGCATGGCCGGCACAACGGCGCTCTTCGGCGTGGTCGACCTGACCCTGCTGCAGCGGCTGCCCTTCGCGCACGAAGAGGAGCTGGTGCGCGTCTTCATGGGGATGGCGCAGCCCGACGGCAGCGTCGCCGACTTCAACCCGCACCCGAGCCACGTGCTGGCCCTGCAAGCGCAGGCGAAGACCTTGCCGGGTCTCAGCGCGCAGACCGGCCGAAACCTCGTGCTCGGCGCCGGCGCCGGCGCAACTCCAGTGCATGCGGTGGCGCTCTCGCCGGGGTCGCTGCGGGTGCTGGGCGTTTCACCCATCGCCGGGCGCGCCTTCGCGGACGACGAGGTGCCCGAGGCTTCGGTGCTGATCGCGGAGTCGTTCGCGCGCAAGCTCTTCGGAGAGCCGCAGGCGGCGGTCGGGCGCGATCTGGTGCTCGACGGGCTCTCGCGCCGCGTGGTGGGCGTGCTGC
>DATBAA010000036.1:0-3947 GCA_036271755.1 Myxococcales bacterium
AGCGTCCGCCGTTCTTCGTCAGCTTCGCGGGGCCGACGCCATGATCGAAGCGCGCGCGCTGCACAAAGAGTTCGGCGCGGTGAAGGCCGTCGACGACGTCACCTTCCGCGCGGAGGACGGCATCGTCACCGGGCTGCTCGGCCCCAACGGCGCGGGCAAGACCACCACGCTGCGCATGCTGACGACGCTGATCATTCCCGATAGCGGCTCGGCTTTGATCGACGGTATCGATGTCACTCAGGATCCAATGGAGGCCCGCCGGAGATTGGGCGTCTTGCCCGACGCGCGCGGCCTCTATCCGCGGCTCACCGCCCGCGAGCACGCGCGCTATGCGGGTCAGCTGCACGGCATCTCCAAGGACCTGCTCGAGAAGCGAATCGACGAATTGATTCAGCAGCTCGATCTGCAGAGCATCGCCGACCGCCGCACCGAGGGCTTCTCCAACGGCGAGCGCGTCAAGGTGGCGCTGGCCCGCGCGCTGGTTCATTCGCCGCGCAATGTATTGCTCGACGAGCCCACCAATGGTTTGGATGTATTGGCCACCCGCGCCGTCCGCGATCTGATTCGCAAGCTCAAGGCCGAAGGCAAGTGCGTGGTCTTCTCCAGCCACGTCATGCAAGAGGTGAGCGCGCTCTGCGACCGCATCGTGGTGGTGGCGCACGGCCGGGTGGTGGCCGACGGCACCCCCGAAGAGCTGAAGGCGCGCGCCGGCACGCCCAGTTTGGAAGAAGCGTTCATCTCCATCATCGGCAGCGACAAAGGGCTCGTCCAATGATGACCGCCGTCTTTCGCAAAGAGCTGACCGACCACGTGCGCGACCGCCGCTCGCTCCTCTCGGGTTTGTTGGTGCCGATCATGGGGCCGCTGCTCTTTCTCGGCATGTTCAACCTGATCGCCTCGTGGGTGCGCGCGGATCAGCCGCTGGTCATTCCCGTCATCGGCGCCAAGAACGCGCCCAACCTCATCGCCTTCCTGCAGCGCGGCGGCGCCATCATCGAGGTCGCGCCGGCCGACTTCGAGGCGCAGGTGCGCGACGGGAAGCTCGACCTGGCAATCTCCATTCCCGAAGACTACGGCAAGGAGTTCGAGGCGGGCCGCGGCGCGCCGCTGGAGCTGGCCTACGACAGCTCGAACAACAAGACGCGGCAGCCCGTGGCGAGAGCGCGCCACCTGCTGGAGCGCTACACGCAGCGCATGGGCGCGCTGCGAATGATCGCCCGCGGAGTCTCGCCGTCGTTGATCGCGCCGCTCGATCTAACCGAGCAGGATCTCACTACCTCGGAGAAGACCGCGGCCAACGCGCTGTCGATGATTCCTTTATTTCTCCTGATGGCGGCTTTCGTCGGCGGCCTGCACCTGGCCATCGACAGCACCGCCGGCGAGCGCGAGCGCGGGTCGCTCGAGCCTTTGCTGGTCAATCCGGTCTCGCGCTTCGCGGTGGTCTCGGGCAAGTGGCTGGCGGTGGTGGCGACCACGGCGCTGGCCATCGGCGTGGCGCTGGTGGGCTTTTCGCTGGCGGTGAAGCGCGTGCCGCTGCAAGACCTGGGCGTCCGCTTCCAGCTTGGGCCGCGCGAGATGGCGGGGCTGCTCGCCGCCGTCCTGCCGCTGGCGCTCTTCGCCGGCGCCATGCAGATCACGCTGGCGCTCTTCGCGCGCACCTTCAAAGAGGCGCAGACCTATCTGTCGATGCTGATGCTGATTCCGCTCATTCCCGCGGTCTTTCTCTCCCTGTCGCCCATCAAGACGCACTTCTGGATGATGGCCGTGCCGGTGTTGTCGCAGACGGTGCTGATGGGCGACGTGCTCCGCGGAGAGGGCCGGCCCATCTACTGGTTCGTCGTCGCCGGGCTGGGCGCGCTGTTGGCCGCGGCGCTCTTCCTGCTCTGGGCGACGCGGCTCTTGCAGAGCGAGAAGATTATTTTCGGCCGCGGTTCTTGAGCTTCTTGGCGGCCTTCTTCTCTGCTTTCTTTTCCTTCTTCGACAGCTTCGCCGGAGCACGAGCAGGAGCAGCCTTTTTCGCCGGGGCCTTCTTGGCCGGCAAAGGCTTCGGCGCGGCCTTCTTCGGCGCGGACGTCTTTGAGGGCGCAGGCGCGGGCGCCTTCGGTTTGGTGGCAGCCGCCGCTTTGGCCGTGGCCTTCACCAGCGCCTTCACCGGCGCCTTCACCGGCGCGATGGCCACCTTCGCCACCGCTTTGACTGCCGCAGCCTTCACGGGCGCGACGATGGCCGCCGCCGTGGGCGCCGTGCCTTTGGCGGCCTTCTTCTTCGAGCCCTTCATGCCCGGCACGAAGTACTTCGACAAAGGCTTGAGGTAGTTCGACTCCCAGCCCTTCTGCAGCTTGCGCAGGAGCTTGGGCGGCACGTCGGCGTGCTGGATGCGCAGCTTGGTCCCGCCCGGCGCGGCCTCGAAGGTGACCGTCAGCCGCGAATCGCGCGACTCGGGCGGAAACTCCGGCGTGCGCCAGGTCTGGACGATGCGCGCCGCGTTGTCGACGCCCAGGAAGATGCCGTGGACGTCGCCCTCGAAAGCGGTGAAGCGCCCGCCGGTCCAGGGCTCGATGGTGGCGAGCCCGCCGCCGGTGAACGTCGCGTGCTCGCGCGGATCCATCCACGCGGTGAAGACCCGCTTGGGCTCTTCGTTGAGCAGCAGCGTCAATTCGATCAAATCCGGCATTCACCAACCCCCAAATTTGCAGTTTACCGATTCGATAGCCCAACACAAAAGAAACCTTGACGAATGCGCGGGCCTCTGGCTGCCTTTGGCCGATGCAGCTGACGCGGTTCGAGCACGTCTCCTACACGCTGATCAGGCCGCTTTTTAACCTGAAGTTTCAACGAATTACGCGCGTGTACGCGGCCGACGGGAGCCTCGCGGCCATGGTCGAGTACCCCTGGTTCCGGCTGCGGACCGAGCTGATCGTCTACGCCGACGAGGGGCAGCTGGTGCCGCTCTTCATCATGCGCACCCGCAGGCTGGCCACCCTGGACCGCGAGCACGACCTGCTCGATCCCGGCGGCGCCCGGCTGGGCTGCCTGCGCACGCGCGGCATCGCCTCGCTCTTCCGCGACCAGTGGGACATCTTGGACGACCGCGACCGGCCCGCCGGCGAAATGATCGAGGAGGGCAACTCACTGCTCCGCCGGGTGGTCAAGATGTGGCCGGGCCACCATCGCATCGATCTGGGGCGGCGGACTGTGGCCCGCATCCAGCAGCGGTTCCACCTCTTTCGCCGCGTCTTCGACCTCACCATCCTTCCGGTGGAAGACCCCATCGAGCCGCGCTTCGCCATCGCCTGCGCGCTGGTGGCCATGCACGCCGACCTGCGCCGCGAGCAGCGCGAATAAGCCATGCGCAGCCATCCGCACCCAGCGCTCTTCGGCATCCTCATCCTGCCGTTCGGAGCGTCGGTCGGGTTCCTGCAAGTGGCGGCGCCCTGGTGGTTTGCCAACGCCGGGCTCAACCTGGCGCAGATCGCGGCCATCTCCGCCATTGCCTTCGCGCCGCACGCCTACAAGATCTTCTGGGTCCCGCTCATCGACCTGGGGCCGCACCGCAAGCTCTGGTACCTGCTCTGTTCGCTGGCCACCGCGGCGCTGCTCGCCTCGGCCGCGATGGTCCACGACCCGGGAAAGCACGTCGCGCTGCTCACGGTCCTGCTCACCGCCTCGCAGGCCGCCGCCGCCACCTCCTCGGCCGCGCTCGACGCGCTGATGGCCACCTGCTGCCGCGACGAGGACAAGGGCCGCGCCGGCGGCTGGTACATGGCCGGCAACGTCGGCGGCACCGGCATTCTCGGAGCCGCCGCCATCTGGTTGGGCGAGCACTACTCGGCCACCGCCGCCGGCGCGTTCACGGCCGGCGTCGTCATCTTGAGCACGCTGCCCGCGCTGACGCTGGTCGAGCCGCGGGACAGGTTGCAGGCGGGAAGCGTAGTGGCCGCGATCCG
>DATBAA010000037.1:0-6300 GCA_036271755.1 Myxococcales bacterium
CGCGCCTTCGTTGAAGCACAAAGGCCTCGAGGAGCTGCGCTTTGCTCCGGGCATGTTCAAGCCCGATGCGCCTGACTTTTTTTCCTATGCCTTCGCCTGGTGGCTCGAAGAAGAAGCTGCGCCATCGGCCGCGACTCTCGAAACCGAGCTCGCGGGTTATTTTCGCGGGCTCTGTGAAGCTGTCGGCAAGGACAAGTACAAGTTCGACCCAAAGCACTTTCAAGCGCACTTTCGTCAAGAGGGAGATTCAATCGTTGGACAAATTGACAGCTACGACGCGTTCAAGACCGGCAAGCCCATCACCTTGAACGCGCGCGCCAAGGCCGTCAGCTGCGGCAAGAACACCGCGCTGGTGGTCGCGCTCTCGCCGGCGAAGGCTGACGCGGCCATCTGGAAGGACTTGAGCTCACTGACCGCGCGGTTTCACTGCCCGTGAAGCGCAACGATCGCGCGCTGGCCGTCCTGCGCATCTTCGTGGGCGCGCTCTTCCTCATCTTCGGCGAATACAAAGTCGCTGGGCCGGCATTCATTCACGGCGGCTTCCGCGGCTGGATCGAGCGCTTCATTTCCGACGGCGCTTATCCATTCATGCTGCCCATCCTGAAAGGCCTGATCTTGCCGCACGAGCTCTTCTGGGGCTGGGCCGTCGCCGTCGGCGAATGCGCCATTGGCGTCTCCTTGATTCTCGGCCTCTGGGTCCGCGCGGCCAGCTTCGCCGGACTGCTCTTCATGCTCGCGCTGCTCTTCAGCTCCAACTACCCCGGCGCGGGAAAGCCGCTCTGGGTCTACTTCGGCGGCTCGCTCGATCATTCGGTGCTCGCCTGCTGCTTCCTGGCGTTCCTGCTCGGCGACTCTTGCGCGGTCTTCTCTCTTTCGCGGGCTCGAACGGTGAGATCGGACCGCCTTTGAGCTCGTCTCAGAACAGCGCGAGCTGATCGGGCGGCTTCAAGAGCTGCGGGCCTTCGTTGCGGACGTCATTCACCAGCCTGGACACCTCGCGCGAGACGAGCTCCGCTCCGGACATCGGCGAGAGCCGCGATTCGGAGAGCCAGGCGGCCACCGCATCGCGTGGGAGGATGACCGGCATGCGATCGTGGATGCGCGCGATCTCGCCGTCGGCCGCCATGGTCATCACCGCGAAGCCTTCGCGGCCGTCTGGCAGCTGCTCGGCGAGGCCCGCGAAGACGAAGATGCCGCCCGCTCGCGGCTTGAAGAGCACCGGCTGCTTGCCGCGCCATTCGTAGAAGCCGTCGGCGGGCACCACCACCCGGCGATCTCTGTAGGCCGCGGCGAACTTACGCTCCGCCGTTTCGGAGCGGATGTTGATCAACCCGCCGTGCACGCCCCACACAGCTGGTACCAGCACGCGGCCCGCGGGCGACGGCTGCACGATCCAGCGCTCGAGGGTGGGCGCCGCGTTCCAGGTTGGCTTCACCCGCGCGGTGAGCTCAGGCGCGACCACGGCCTCGACGGCCTTGGCAATCTCCTCGACGTCGACGCTGACGGTGAATCGCCCGCACATGGCTAGCCGCGGCGGCCGATGCCTTCCACCGCGCGGAGCGTGGGCGGCTCTTTGGGCAGCCGGGCCATCAGCGCCAGCCGCTCCTTCCGCTTCTTGCGGCGGATGACCGCGATGGTGATCCAGAGCGCAATCAAGCAGACCGCGCCGATGATGATGGCCACTTGCGCGTTGGCAGCCCAGGCCCACACTTTCGCGAGCATGCCGTGGCGCTTGGCCCACCAGCCGAGGATGACCCAGGCTGGCGCCGAGATGCAGGCGGCGAGGCCGTCGTAGGCGAGAAAGGTCCAATAGGGCACGCCCATGGCGCCGGCCACGAAGTAGGTCACCGCGCGCAGGCCCGGGACGAAGCGCGCCACCATGATGAACTTCGGGCCGTGTTTTTCGAAGAGCGCGATGGTGCTCTCGACGCGCTCGCCGGGAATGTGTCTGCCGAGCCGGGTCTCGAGCAGCCGCATGCCGTGCGTGGCGCCGGCCCGGAAGATGATGCTGTCGCCGATGAGGATGCCGGCGAGACCCGTCGCGATCATCAGCGGCAGGTTGCCGTGCAGGCCGATCAAGTAGCCGCCGTAGATGAGCGGCGCGTCTTCCGGCAGGGGTACGCCCAGACCGCAAGTGATGAGCACGAACAGGACCCCGACGTAGACCGCCGGTCCATGGAAGTGCATCAAGAAGACGCCGATCCACTTGGTCATGAAAGCCCGTGTGCGACTCTACCTTAGGTACGACGCAAGGCGAACGTCTTATCGCTGCTCGCTCTGCCGCTTGCTGATCTGCCACACGAGGAATTCCCGCAGTGGGCCGCGTGCTTCCTGCAAGCGCTCGGTCAAATCCCTGGCGAGGGCGAGAGTTAGCTTTAACGCTGTCCGGGGGCGCGCGCGCTGCAATTCCTCGAAGGCCTCCCGCGTCAATTGCAACAATTCGACGTCGGTGGCGGCCAGGGCGGAGACCAGGTGCTCGCCGGGCGCCAGCAGCGCGAGGCCGCCTAGCGTGTCTCCGGCGCCTGCTTCGCCCAGCGGCGCGCCGCCGTCGCGGCCCACCAGCTGCAAGGTTCCGCGCGCCACGAAGACCAGCGCGGCCGACGGCTCGCCGGCGCGAAAGGCAAACGCCCCCCGCCCCACCACGCGCGGCTGCGACGCTTCTCCCAAAATGCGCAGGCCCACTTCGCTGAAGTCGCGCAACAGCGCCGAGCCACGCAGGGCGTCGTGAGGCTCCGCCGCCACTAGCGGTGCTCCCGCGCCAGCTCGATGTAGTGCAGCGCGCTGACCTTGAGGTGCTCTTTCTCCTCCGCGGTCAGCTCGCGCTTCACCCGGCAAGGCGAGCCCAGCGCCAGCACGCCCGGCGGAATCTTCATGCCCTGCGTGACCAGGCTGGCGGCGCCGATGATGCTGCCCGCGCCAATCTCGGCCCCGTTCAAGACGATGGCGCCGATGCCCACCAGCGCGTCGTCGCCGACCTGGCAGCCGTGGAGCATGACGCGGTGGCCGACGGTGACGTAGTCGCCCACGCTGCAGTTCCACGTGCCGGTCTCGACGTGGATGACCGAGTTGTCCTGGATGTTGCTGCCCTTGCCGATGCGGATGGTGCCCACGTCGGCGCGCAGGACCGTGCCGTACCAGATGCTCGAGTCGGCGGCGAGATGAGCGTCGCCGATGACCATGGCGTTGTCCGCCACCCAGGCGGACGGGTCCACCACGGGCTTGATTCCCTTGTGCGGCTTGATCACGCTTTCTCCCGCGTCCCCGGCGCTTGCGGCGGCGTCGCGCTCTCCGCTCCCGGACCCTGCGCGACCTTGCGCATGCGCTCGGCCTCGCCGCTGTTCACCTTCTCCAGCGCGTCGGCGAGCTCGTTCACTTCCTGGCTCAAGAAGTCCAGGCTGCGGCGCAGTCCGGCGCCGGCCAGATCGACGCTGGACGAGTCTGCCGACTGCATGCGAACGACCTGCGTGTAGAGGCTCTCGAGCGTGTAGCTGATGCGGGTGTGCTCGGCGTCGAAGCGGGCCGCGGCGCGCTTGAGCTCCAGCCGCTGATCGCGCTGCTGATCGAGCGCGGCCAGCGCCGAGGCGAGCCGCATCTTGGTGACGTCGTCGCTCTCCGCTTCGATGCGCTTCTGCAACGCTTCGCGCTCGCGCATCAGCCGCTCGTCGTCGGCCGGGGCGAGGAACTTGCGCAGATCGCGCTCGCGCCGCGTGAGATCGCGGCAGGTGGCGCGCAGCGAGGCCACCGTCTCTTCCGGCTTGATGAAGATCTCCTTCACCGCGTCGGGAGCGGACTTGAGCTCGAGCAGGATCTTGTTGCAGATGGCGTCGACCCGCACGTCGCGCTCGTCCTGCTGCACGGCCAGGGGCGCCATCGCGGCCGCGGGCCGGGCATCGAGCCCGCCGCGGAGGCCGCCGATGCTGCCAAACCGCTCCGCGCGCTGCCGCTCCTGGCTTGGCCCGGGAGCGACAGCCTGCCGAATCGGCGCCTGCACCTGGCCGTCGGATTGAATCTGGGTCTGCGTCTCGGTCGTCAGCTTGGGCCCGGAGATGCCCGTGTGGCGCGCGATCACCCGCGTGCCACGGCTGGCCAGACCCGCTGCCGGGAAGAGCAGCCAGAACATGACCGGCCAGGCCTGCAGCGCCAGGATGAAGCAGAGGATGGCGCCGAGCAGCCAGGCGTAGCCCTCGAAGAGGCTGGCATTGGCGATCTTGGCTTCGCGCTCCGCGCGCCTTCGCAGCTTGCGCTCCAGGCGGCGCTGCCAGCGCTCGCGGCCCCAGTCCGGATAGGCGGTGCGCAGGTTCTCGGTCCAGTCGCGGACCATCTGGTCCTGCTGCGTCGAGCCGCGGGCAATGGCTTCCTGGGCCCGGCGCAAGGAGGCCTGAAGCTGGGTCTGCCAGTCGGTCTGGTCTGGTTGGCTCATCTTCGGCAGCTCAGGCGCATCTTTGGGCGATTCGTAACATGCTTCAGGGCTGTCTGCCTCACGGCATCAGCTCATCGGCGACGCGATTGAGGTCGTCCAGCGACCGTACGCTCTCCACCCGGGTGCTGTTGCGGGCATAGAGCGGCATTTCGCTGTCGCCAAAGCCCCAGGAATGCTGCTCTTCCGGGCAGAGCCAGATGAGCCGCTTGCACTTGCGCTTGATCTCGGCCAAGGCCCAGGCGTTGGGCGGGTTGTAGTTGCCGCGGCCGTCGCCGATGACGATGACCGTCGTCCGCCGGGTGACGCCGCCCAGATAGGTGTTGGCGAAGAGCTTCAGCGCGTTGCCGTAGTTGGAGTTGGCCGCGAGGTTGATGACCTTGCTGGCCGTGGCCAGGTCGACGGCCGTGCTCACGTCCATGCCCTTGAAGAGGTGCGTGACCTCGCCGATGTCGCTGACGAAGACGAAGCTGCGCACGCGCGAGTAGAGCTCCTGCAGCGTGTAGACGAACTGGAGCATCAGCCGCGAGACGTTGCGGACGCTGTCGCTCACGTCGCACAGCACCATGATCTCCGGCCGCTCGGGACGCTTCGAGCGGAAGACCAGCTTGTACGGATCTCCGCCGGTCGCGTAGTTCTTGCGCAGCGTGCGCCGCACGCTCAGCTGCCCGCGCCGCCGGACCTTGCGCCGCCGCGAGAGGCGCGCCTTGAGCCGCTCTGCCAGGCGCCGCACCACCGTCCGCATGCGCTTCACCTCGTCGGGAGTCAGCGAGGCGATGTTCCGGTGCATCAGCGACTGCATGCCCTTCTGCTCCGGGTCGCGCGCCTTTTGCTCGCGCTCGGCCACGCGCCGCGCCGCCTCTTCCAAGGCCTGGAGCGCGTCGCCGGTGCGGCGGCTCAGCAGCTCCAGGCCTTCCGGGTCGAAGCCTTGCGCGCCGAGGTTGGTCAAGAGCTGCCGCAACTCTTTTTCGGCTTGCGTGCCGCCGGCGGCGTTCATGAGCCGGCGCGCGTAGAAGCCCTTCTGCAGCGGGCTCTGCAGGCCGCGGAAGTCCATGTTGAGCATGGCCTGGCGCAGGATGCGCGCCAGCTGGTCGCTCTGCCCGAAAGCCAGCGCCTGCGTCAGCGGCGAGAGCTGCGCCAGCTGGCGGGCAATCTCCTGCAGCTCCTGCTCGCTCAGCTTGTCCTTCTCGAAGAGCGCGCCCGAAAGGCCGTCGATCAGATCCTTGGCGCCGGTGAAGTAGAGCTCGAAGAGGCGATCGAACACAGGCGCGTCCTGGCCGCGCTTGACCAGCGTGGCCCGCAGCGCGCCGCGAAACGCCGAGCGTTCTTCGAGGCCGACCAGCAGCGAGGCCTGGTTGGCGTCGGCCACCTCCGAAGGCGAGATGCGCAGGCCGTTCTGCCGCAGGAGCTGCGCGAAGTCTTCCAGCCGCTCGTCCATCGTCTCCTAAGACCTCGTCACGCCTGATCCCAGGAGATCTCTATCCCGCGCGGGCTCAGCCGCACAGAGGGCGGCTTCACGTTCGTCAGCACGCGAATGGCCGAGAAACCTCCGCCCAGGACCATGACCGCTCCGGCGCCGAGCGCGAAGCCGATCTTGCTGAACGGCTCGGGGTCCAGGATGGCGGTGACCACCAGGAAGGTGCCGGTGGCCGCGACGCCCAACGCCACGGCGACGGCGGCCCAGTCGCGCGCGCCGAAGTTGGCCCGGCGGCCCATGTTCAAGAGCGTGTCGCTGCCCGGGTCGATGCCGACCCTGCCGTCGTCGATCACCAGGACCGGCGAGCGATGGCGGTAGGCGCCCGCGAGGAGCGCGAGCCAGCCCGGCTCGGAGGTGCGAACGACGAGCGGCTGATCTTCCATGGGCAGTTCCTTAAGACCGCTCG
>DATBAA010000038.1:0-2379 GCA_036271755.1 Myxococcales bacterium
CCCCGCCCACCATGCCTGAGGAAGACTTCAACGCCCGCAGCATCGGCGGCAGCGAGACTCACGCGGACACGCCCGATCCGGACGCCGCTCCGGGAGCGACGGCCTACGTCCAGGTGGACGCCGCGCCCGACGAAAACTCCGGAGCCACGGCGTTCGTCCGGGTCGATCGCCCCGGCCGCCCCGGTCCGAAGCAGGCGCCGCTGCCGCGCCGTCCGCCGCCGGGAGCGCCCAAAAAAGGTCTGCAGGTCCAGCTTCCCGACGACGACGAGCCCGCTCCGCCGCCGCCACCGCGCCGCGTGGTCGCGCCGCCGGTCGACAACAAAGGACGCCGCGGCAACTGGTGGGACGCCAAGGCCGAGAAGATCCCCGACGAGCCCGAACCGGAGCCGACACCAGAACCCGAGCCGGAACCAGAGCCGGAGCCTGAACCAGAGCCCGAGCCGCCGCCGATCGCGACCGCCTTCGTCAAGGCGCCCGAGCCGCCCGCGCCGGAGATCGTCGAGATGCCCTACCGGCCAGTGCCGGCCCACGACTATCAAGGGCATCTGCGGGGCGGCCCGCCGCGATGGAAGACCTGGGTGCGCCGCGCGCTCTTCATCTGCATCGGCCTCGCCATCGGCAGCACGGCCGTCATCATCGGCACCTATCTCTACATATCGAAGGATATTCCCACCTTCGATTCCATCGCCGACTATCACCCGACGGTCGCCACCAAGGTGATGACCTCCGACGGCACCGTCATCGGTCAGTTCTTCCGCGAGCGCCGCACGGTGGTGAAGATGGACAAGATCCCCCGCGTGCTGGTGCAGGCGGTCATCAGCGCGGAGGACAAGGACTTCTACAAGCACCCGGGCTTCAACTTCATCGCGCTGGCGCGCGCGGCGGTGGTGGACGCCATCAGCGGGCGCAAGCGGTTGGGCGCCTCGACCATCACCCAGCAGGTGGTGAAGAACTTCTTCCTCAGCAGCGAGAAGAAGTGGAAGCGCAAGCTCAAGGAGATCATGCTGGCCTCGCGGCTGGAGCACAACCTCTCCAAGGACGACATCCTCTATTTGTATTTGAATCAAATCAACTTCGGCAAAGCCCACTATGGCGTCGAAGAGGCCTCGCTCTACTACTTCAACAAGCACGTCGAGGACATCGACCTGGGCGAGGCCGCCATCCTGGCCGGACTGCCGCAGAACCCGGCGCGAATCAATCCGCGCCGCCATCCCGACCGGGCCAAGCTTCGGCAGAAGTACGTGCTCGATCGCATGCTGGCCAACAAGCTCATCTCCAAGGAGGACCACGACGCCGAAGTGGAGAAGCCCATTGTCCTGCCCGAGCCGCCGCCAGAGCCGCCCGGCGCCTGGTACCTGGAAGAAGTGCGGCGCCAGCTGATCGCGCAGTTTGGCGAAGCGGCGGTCGAGAGCACGGGCATGCGCGTCGAAGTCGCCATGGACGTGAAGCTGCAGGCCGCCGCCGAAGCCGCGGTGCAGGAGGATCTGCGCGCGGTCGACAAGCGCCAGGGCTGGCGCGGGCCGGAGCTGAAGCTCGATCCGGCGAGCCTCGACGCCGTGCGCGCCGCCATGACGAAGCAGCTCGCGACGGTGCAGCAGGCCGACGGCAGCCCTTCGGTGGCCGACCTGGCGCCCATCCACGCCGCGGCCTTGCGCAAGGCGGTAGGCGCGAAGAAGAAGTCGGACGACGACGCTGAAGCAGAGGAGCCCGAGCCGGCCGGTGACGCGCTCGGCGCCGAGGCGTTGGCTCGCGCGGCGCGGGTGCGTGCGCTGCAGGGCAACGCCATCTATTCGGGCATCGTCACCAGCGTCGGGCGGCAGGACGCGGTGGTCGAGCTGGCGCCGGGAATCGCCGGCAGCCTGCCCTTCAGCAGCATGACCTGGGCGCGGCCCTTCGCTCCCGAGCGGATGACGCCGCTGCCGCGGCAGCCGTCGGACGTGCTGGCCGTGGGCAACGTCGTCTCGGTGCGGGTGACGAAGCTCTCCATGGCCAAGGGCAAGGTCTCGCGCCTGGAGCTGGCGCTGGAGCAGACGCCCAAGGTGCAGGCCGCGTTCGTGGGCATGGACTTGAAGACGCGCGGCGTGCTGGCGCTGGTGGGCGGCTTCGATGCTTCGCTCTCGTCATTCAACCGGGCGACGCAAGCCAAGCGGCAGCCGGGCTCGTCGTTCAAACCGTTCCTCTATGCGGCGGCGCTCGACAGCGGCAAGTACACCCCGGCCACCAAGGTGGACGACTCGCCCGAGGTCATCATCGATCCGTGGAGCGGCAAGCCGTGGAAGCCGCAGAACTTCGAGAAGGACGAGTTCGACGGCCCCATGTCGCTGCGCAAGGCCCTGGCAGAGTCGAAGAACACAGTCGCGGTGCGGCTGCTGCTCGATC
>DATBAA010000039.1:0-17702 GCA_036271755.1 Myxococcales bacterium
CGCCGGCATTTTCGACGTGGAGTTTCCGCCTCATTCCTTCCGTCCGCCGCCCTGGGCTGTGCCCCCAAGAATCGTGTGAGATGTGTAGAGGGGAATCGTGTGAGATGTGTAGAGGGGGAGATGCACGGTGAATCGGGTGCCGTCCTCCGCGCTCGAGGTCACCCCCACGCTCCCGCCGTGGGCCTTGGCGATCTGCTCGACGATATAAAGGCCCAAGCCGACGTTGTGCGCCCCCCGTCGCCCGCCCCCCGAGCGGAACGCCTTGAACAGATGCGGCAGCAGCGCTTCAGGAATGGGCGGCCCGCGATTGCCCACCGCCAACGCGACCCCGCCCTCCTCCTCGCGCAACTCGACCGTCACCGGCGAGCCGGGCTCTCCATGCTGAATCGCATTCGAGGTCAGGTTGGTGATCACCTGCTCCAGCCGGCCGCTGTCCCACACGCCGTTGAAGTTCCCCGCGCCGCTCACGGTCAGCTCGCGTCCCTCGTACGCGCTGCGCTGCATCTCCACCATCTGCTCCGCCAGCTCCAAGAGGTCCACCGGCCCCGGCGCGATGGTGAAGCCGCCCCCGTCGCGGCTCTGGGCGAAGTCGAGCAAGTCCGCGATGAGCAGCTTCCCCCGCCGCGCCGACTTTTCGATGCGGGCGAGACCGGTCAAGAGCTGCTCGGGCACCCCGGGCGCGCGCGCCATCATCTGCGACTGCAAGAGCACCACGTGCAGCGGCGCCTTCAGGTCGTGGCTGACGATGCCGATGAGGTGCTTCTCGAAGTCCGCGCTGAGCTGCAGCTGCTCGGCCTGGCGCTCCTTCTCGGCGGCGATGACCCGCAGCTCTTCCCGCGCCCGCCCCTCGTCTTCCTGGATGCGCGCCCGCTGCAGCGCTTGGCCGCAGAGGCGGCTGAGCAGCATGAGGAACACCTTGTCCACCGCGCGAAAGGAGTGCTTGTCGGCGAAGGAGATATAGAGGACGCCCTGCAACCTCTTGCCGCTGCCCAGGGGCAGGCAGGCGAAGGAGTTGAAATCGCGGGGAGCATCGCGCAGCGCGGGGTATCGCTCATCGCGCTCTTCCAAAGACGAGCAGGTGATGAGCTGGTTCGAGCGCGCTGCCTCGCAAAAAGGCATCGGCGCCGCGAGGTCGATGACTCCGCTCCAGAGCGCGGCCGGGCCTTCGCCGTAGCCGCGGGAGTCGGTGACGATGAGCTGCTGGCGGTCGCCGTCCATCAGCGCCACCAGCCCCGCGTCGGCGGAGGCGGCCTCGAGGATCTGGTCGAGAAAGACGCCGATGACCTCATACGGAGTCGTCGCCCCGGAGAGCGCGTTGGCGAGCTCCACCAGGCTGTTGGAACGCGCCCCGGTCTCTTCCAGCTCTTTCTGCAAGCCCGAGCGGATGATCGCGTTCGCAACCACGCGCGGCAGGCCAATGGGGCTGATCTCGTCCTTGACGAGAAAGTCGATGGCGCCCAGCTCCAGCGCCATCCGCGCCGAGTGGCCCGCGCCGCTGCCGGTCATCACCACCACCGGCGTCTTGTTGCCCGCGCGCTGCAGCTCCCGCAAGACTTGAAGGCCGTCCATGCCCGGAAGGTGGATGTCGAGCATGATGACGTCGAACCGCTGCCGCTGGCAGGCCAGGAGCCCCAACTCACCGGTCTTGGCCTCCTGAATCTCGACCAGCCGCTCGCGATCGGACGAGAGGTAGCGGCGCACCACCGCGCGGTCCTCGTCGGTGTCGTCGATGATCAGCGCGCGCATGCTCATGCGTGGCCCGCTTCGAGCGTGAAGTAGAAGGTGGTGCCCACGCCGTCCTCCGCATCGCACCACACCTCGCCGCCGTGGCGCTGCGCCATCTTGCGGACGATGGTCAGCCCCGCACCCGTGCCGCCGCCGAACTCCGTCTGCTGGTGCAGGCGCCGGAAGATGCGGAAGATGTCCTCGCGAAACGCAGCGGGAATGCCGATGCCGTTGTCGCGCACGTAGAAGCAGCGCGCGCTCGTCAGCGCCTTGGCGGGAAACCCCGGCTCGCCCGAAACCAGGCAGCCGATCTGAATCCATTTGTCCGGCTTGTCATTGTACTTGAGCGCATTGGAGACGAGGTTGGTGAGGATCTCCTGCAGCGCCTCCGGATTGGCCAGCACCACCGGCAGCTTGCCCACCTCGACGCGGGCGCCGGACTCTTTCAAGTGCGCGCTCAACGTCTCCAGCGCTTCTGCTACGGCGAGGTTCAGATCGACGGACGAGAGCTCCAGCGGACCGCGCCCGGCCTTGGCGTAGTGCAAGAGAGATTCGATCAGCGACTGCGTCCTCTTGGCCAGCCGGACGATGACGGCGAGCCGCTCCTTCTCCGGCGCGTCCAGCTTGGCCCCGGCGTCCTCCAGCAGGAAGGAGGCGAAGTTGTGGACGCCCCGCAGCGGCTCCTTCAAGTCGTGGCTCGCCACGTACGCGAACGCATCCAGCTCCTGGTTGCTGCGCAGGAGCTCCAGGTTCAACCGCGCCAGCTCCTCGCCGCGCCGGTGCGCGATCTCCGTCAGCGCCACCCGCAGCTTCTCGGCCGCCTCCAGCTCCAGCGGCAGCCAGGGCGAGGAGTGGCCGCGCACCGTCTCCTGCCAGAGCGCGAACGACTTGCGAGGAGTGAGCCTGTCTCCCATGGGCCCTGTCTCCACCGGCTTCGACGGGTCTCCGGCCCACTTCACCGAGCGCAGCAGCTCGGGCCGGAACCAGAGCAGATAGTCCGCCGAGCTCTTGGCGATGCGCACCGCCAACAAGCCAGTGACGGTCGCGCCGGCGTCGGGATAGAGCGCGGGCAGCGAGTCGGTGGCAAAGACGTCTCCGGGCGCATTCTCTCGAAGCCAGCTCGCCAGCTTCAAGAGCTCTTTATCGGGCGGTGTCTCGCCGAATGGATGGCAATCGCCGCCGGTCAACACCGCGCCGCCCCCGCAGGCGATCAGGTCCGCGACGTTGGGCTGGCAATCGAGCAGCGCCCCGGCGGCATCATCCACCTGGGCGATGCTGCGCACCAGCCGCTCGTGGACCTCCGCCGTCCGGTTGCGCGCCTCGGCTTCGTCCAGGCGCTGCTTGTCGGCCATCTGCAGCGAGACCACCCGCGCGAGCAGCTCGCAGGCGGTGCGCACGTCGTAGGCCACCTGCCGCGTCCCATAATGGTGGCAGGCGATCATGCCCCACAGCTGATCGCCCTGGGTGATGGCCATGGTCAGGGACGCGCCGACGCCCATGTTGACCAGGTACTCGGTGTACATCTGCGAGGCGCCGCGCAGGAACGCGTGGCTGAGATCGAGCGGCAGCCCGGTGCCCGGGTTCAGCTCCGGCTCGATGCGCGACTGGCGATAAGCGGCGTTGGGCAACATCCGCACGGTGTTCTTGACGAAGAGCGCCCGCGCCTGCGCGGGAATGTCGCTGGCCGGATAGTGCAGATCGAGAAACGAATGGAGGCCTTTTCCCTGCGCCATGCTCTCGGCGATGACGTGGCCGCTCCAGTCGGCGGCGAAGCGGTAGATCATCACCCGGTCGTAGCCGGAGATGCGGCGCACTTCGTCGGCGATGATCTGTCCGAAGGCGACCACGCCGCCCGCGTGCCCGAAGCGCGCCACGCTGCCCTTCAAGAGCTCGTAGAAGTCCGGCCGGCCGAAAGCTGCCGTTTCTGGCGCTTCCGCCGGCTCGAGCTCGAGGATGAACAGTCCGCCGTGAACGTGGCCGATGACGTGGAAGAGTCCTGCGCCACAGGCGGCGCCGGTGAAGAGGTGCAGCGGGTTCTGCTCCAGGCGTTCCCGCGCCAGCGCCCGGCGGACGGCAGCCACGTCGTGCGCGGCGAAGAGCGCGCCGATGGGCTTGCCGAAGAGCGCGGCCGGAGCCTGCCCCAAAAAGGCGGCGGTGTTGCTGGTGGCCTACAGCACGGTGAGCGATTGCAGATCGAACGCGAGCAGCGCGCCATGGGCCTGGATCTGCCCCGGAATGTGGATTGGCTCCCGGTCGCAGTTGGTCAGATCGAGCGCATCCATGGTGGCGTAGTTTCACGTACGCCGGCAAAGCACAAGCAACGCCTGTGTCCGCAAGAATCGTCTGAGCTGTGTAGAGAGCCCGGAGCAGCTGTGTAAAGAGCCCGGGGAGCAGAACGAACTGGTCCAAAATCGCACAAGGTTCGGCTGGCCAACTCGTACGTGTCTGCACGTACGTGCGATAGCTCGGCGCTCGTGCCGAAGAAAATCCTCGTCGTCGACGACGACCCCGATCTACGCGCAGCCTACGTCGAGCTCCTCAGCGCCAACGACAATATCGTCCATGAAGCCGCGAATGGCGAGCAAGCGCTTGCCGCCGCGGTGACCTTGGTGCCCGATCTCATCGTGCTCGACTTGAACATGCCGGTGATGGATGGGCCAGAGTTCCTCAAGCGGTCGCGGCAAATCGCACCGCTGGCGGCGGTGCCGGTCATCCTCGTCTCGGGACAGCTCGAAGAGTATCGGCCGAGGCTCGCCGGCCTCAACTACCACGCGGCGCTGCCCAAGCCTTGTCCGGTCAAGGAGCTGCTGGAAGTGGTGGAGCAGGCGTTGAAGCCGCGCGGCTGACCGGCTCTACGCCGCCGGGAGCTTGATCCAGAATCGGCTGCCGCCGCTGCCGCTCTCCACGCCCGCCTCGCCGTTCTGCACCAGCGCGAGATGCTTGACGATGGCCAGCCCAAGCCCCGTGCCGCCGGCATCTCGCGACCGCCCGCCGTCCACGCGGTAGAAGCGCTCGAAGATGCGCGGCTGGTGGCGCGGCTCGATTCCTGGCCCGCTGTCGATCACCGACAAAATCACCTGTGAGCCCGCGCCGTCGGCCAGCAGCGTCACCCGGCCGCCGCGCGGCGTGTACTTCACGGCGTTGTCCAAGAGGTTGACCAGCATCTGCTCCAGCGCGCGCCGGTCGGCCACGGCCCGCAGCGCAACCGGCCCGTCGAAGCCCAGCGCCAGCTCCTTCTCGCGAGCCCGCTCGCGCACCAGCTCCAGGCACGACTCGCAGAGCGGCGAGAGCTCGACCGCGCCCAGCGCGGCCCGGAACTCGCCCGCCTCCAGGCGCGAGAGGTCGAGGAGATCTCGCGTCAGCCGCGAGAGCCGGTCCGCGTGGCGCGAGATCATCTCGACGAACTTGCGCGCGTCCTCCGCGGGCAGCGGGCCGGCCAGCAGCGTCTCGGCCGCCCCGGCGATGGCGGCGACGGGCGTGCGCAGCTCGTGGCTGGCGTTGGCGATGAAGTCGCGCCGCATGGCCTCCATTCGCCGCGCCTGGGTGAGATCGTGCAGCACCAGCAAGGCCCGCTTGCGAGCCAGCGGCGCCACCGTCGCGCGGACCTGCAGCTGGTTGGAGGGCAGCGGCAGCTCCTGCTCGACCGCTTCGCCGTCCAGCGCGGCCTGCGCCGCCTCGGCCAGCTCGCCCGAGCGCGTCGCCTCCAGCACGCTGCGGCCCAGGCAGCTGCGGCCCAGCAGCCGGTCCAGCCCGGCGTTGATCATGGTGAAGCGCGCGTTCGAATCCAGCACGCCGGCCGCCTCGGGCAGGCGCTCGATCAGCTCTTGGGTGTCGTCGGAAGGCAGCGATATCGCGCCCAGCGGCGCCGGCGCTGCGATCTTGGGAGCGGCCTTGCGCCAGAACAGGGCCATCAAGCTTCCTGCGGATCAACCATGCGGTAGCCCGCGCCGCGGACGGTCTCGATCATCTCGCGGCCGTCGCCGAGCTTCTCGCGCAGCCGCTTCACGTGCGTGTCCACCGTGCGGGTCTGCAGGTTGCTGGAGATGCCCCACACGTCGCGCAGCAGCGTCTCGCGCGTCTGCAGGCGGCCGGCGCGCGCCATGAAGTTGTGCAGGAGCTTGAACTCGAGCGCGGTCAAGTCGACCTCCGCGCCTCCGACATAAGCGCGGTGCGAGTCGAGATCGATGCGCACCTCTCCCACGGCGGTGCGCGGCTGCTCGGCGTCGTTGCCGCCCGGCCCGCGCCGCAGCACGGCCTTCACCCGCAGCAGCAGCTCGCGCATGCTGAAGGGCTTGGTGACGAAGTCGTCGGCGCCCAGCTCGAAGCCCACCACGCGGTCCACCTCTTCGCCGCGGGCGGTCACCATGATGACCGGAATTCCCCGCGTGCGGGGCGACGCCTTGAGCTTGCGGCACACCTCGGTGCCCGGCAGATCGGGCAGCATCAGATCGAGCAGCACCAGGTCGAGCGTCCGCTCGGACGCGGCGATCAGGGCGTCGGCGCCGTTCTGGGCCACCTGCACGTCGAAGCCCGCCGCGCGCAGGTTGAATTGGAGCAGCTCGACCAGATCCTGCTCATCCTCGACGACCAAGATGCTCTGCATGCAGGCGTGTCTAGACCTGCTGTGTGGCGCTCCTGTGTCAAGCCGGAAAACCTTTTGCGGAGTTAGAATGCCCGCCATGCTGCTGCTCTGCGCGCTGCTCGCCGTCTCGCCTTCTCTTGCCCAGGCCCGGCGCGAGTTTCAGCAGGGGCATCTGGAGGACGTGCTCTTCGCGCTGCGCCCAGACCGCGTGCAGCCGGCCGACATCCCCGCGGCCACCGCGCTGCTCGCCGACGCCGCCGTGCAAGCCCAGTCGGCCAAGAAGCTGGATCTGGCGCAGGAGCTGCTCGACCAGGCGTACAAGATCGACCCGCTGCGGCCGCGAACGTTGGAGCTGCTCTCCGAATGGGCGCTGGCCGACGGCTATGGAATCCTCGCCAAGAAGTACGCCGAGATCTGGGCCAAGACCCAGCCCAACGACCAGCGCGCGCAGGAGTTTCGCCGCTACGTCATGCAGGCCTCCGAGCACGCCCGGCCGCGCGAGCCGCCGCCGCCGCCGGAGCTGCCGCGAAGCCGCAAGATCGTCCTCTACGGCACGAGCTGGTGCGGCGTCTGCAAGCGCGCCCGCGGGTATCTCACCGCCCGCGGGCTGCCGTTCGAGGATCTGGACATCGAGAAGAACTTCCGCGCGGCCACGGAGCTCGCAAGCAAAGAGCGCGCGAGCGGCTTCCGGCACCGCGGCGTTCCAGTCATCGACGTCCACGGCAAGCTGATGGAGGGCTTCTCCGCCCGCGCCATCGACGAAGCGCTCAAGAACGAATGAAGGTCGTCATTCCGGGCGGCACGGGGCATCCCCAAGCGGCTCCAGGAAGCGGGCTTCGGGTTCGACTTCCCAGAGTGGCCGGCGGCCGCGCTCGAGCTGGTCGAACGGACCAAGAAGCGCATCCATCCGTCACAAATCTGACCTTGCAGCGCTGAAATCGGGAGGGGACCCAAGACTCTTGTCCCTTGACGTGTTGAGATTGATATTGGTAATCATTCTCAAGATTCCCCGCTCCTTCCTCGATAGGTGTCAGACATGCATTCGCGTTTTGTCGCTGCCCCGGTCTTCCTCGCCGCGTTCGCCGCGGCGGCGGACCTGCCTCCCCCCTCGGTCACTTCCAGCCCGGCCCCGGCGCCCGCCACCTCCACGGAAAACGCGCCCGAGCAGACGCCGCTCGCCGAGCCCGGCCACTCCACCTGGAGCCCGGTCTTCGACAACCTGAACATCTGGGGCTACGGCGAAATCTATTACGCGCGCCCCAGCAAGGATGAGGGCCGCACCGTGGCCGACGTCCGCCGCGCCGTCTTCGGCCTGGGCTACCGCTTCAGCCCGCACGTGGTCTTCAACTCCGAGTGGGAGGTCGAGCACGCCATCGCCTCGGCGGACGACGCCGGCGAATTCGAGATCGAGCAGTTCTACGTCGACTTCGAGATGCACAAGTACCTGACCAGCAGCGTGGGCTTGTTCCTCATGCCCTTCGGCATCATCAACGAGCACCACGAGCCGCCGCAGTTCTACGGCGTGCAGCGCAACTTCGTCGAGACGCTGATCATCCCCAGCACCTGGCGCGAGGGCGGCATCAACATCCACGGCAACTTCGACAACGGCATCGGCTACAGCCTGGGCGTCGTCACCGGCAACAACTTCAAGGACTGGGAGTTCAACCCCGACACCGTCCCGTACGCCACCGCCTTCGACCTCGAGGCCAAGGAGCCCGGACCGCTGCAGCAGAGCCACCAGGAGCTGCAGATCGCCGACGCCAGCCACCTCTCCGGCTACCTCGCCTTGAACTATCACGGCATCCCCGGCCTGCTCGTCGGCGGCGCGGTGGTCTACGGCAACGCCAGCAAGGTCGCGCTCGATCCGAGCATTCCCAACCCGGGCGTCCCCAAGGTCGCGCTCTGGGAGGCCCACGCGCGCTTCACGCCGGGCCGCCTCGACGTGTCGGTGCTCTACAGCGGCGCGCACATCAGCAACACCGCGGCCGCCAACGCCGCCAATCCCGACGCGACCAATCCCATTCCGTCCGCCTTCTGGGGCTTCTATGCCCAGGCCGCCTATACCGTCTGGCAGGACGGCATCTACCGCCTGACGCCGTTCGTGCGCTGGGAGACCTACGACATGGGCTCCAGCTACGAAGGCACCGCGGGCCCGGTGGTGCCGCAGGGCCAGCAGCCCGTCTCCGATTCTCCGGGCGACACCGCGCTCTGGCCGACGAAGAACGACCAGGTGTGGACGGTGGGCGCCAACTTCTACGTCACGCCGCAAGTCGTGTTGAAGGCCGACTACCAATGGTTTGCCAACAACACCAACTTCGACCGCCTGGACCTGGGCATCGGGCTCGCCTTCTAATGAACCCTCGTTGGATCTTATTGCCGGCGGCCGCGATCGTCGCTCCGAGCGCTGCCTTCGCCGTCGATTATATGAACGGCGACCAGGCGCAGGCAGCGCTCTTTCCCGAGGCCGATCACTTCGAGACGAAGAGCTTCTCTCTCGAAGAGCCGGAGCGGGCGGAAATCCAGAAGAAGTTGAACCTGCAGATCCGGCCCAAGTGGGTGGTGCGGGTGGCCATGCACGGCGGCAAGGTCATTGGCGCGGCGGTGGTGGACGACGTGATCGGCAAGTTCGATCGCATCACCTTCGCCGCCGGACTGGGCATGGACGGCGTGGTGAAGCAGGTGGAGATCCTCTCCTATCGCGAGGCCCACGGCCAGGAGGTGCGGCAGGAGTCGTGGCGCAAGGAGTTTGCTGGCAAGCCGGAGACCGCGTCGTTAAAAGTGGGCGACGACATCTCCAACATCAGCGGCGCGACGCTCTCGACGACGCACGTGGCCGACGGAGTCCGGCGCATTATCGCAGTGGTTTCGTCATTGAAGCGCTCCGGGGCGCTGAAATGACAGAACGTCTCCTCCGCCGCGCAAGGCCCGCGCTTGGCACCCTTGTCGAACTGGGCGCGCGCGTGCCCGCGGCGGAGGAGGCGTTTGCAGCATTCGCAAAGGCCTGGGGCGCGCTCGATTCAGTCGAACGGGCTTTGTCCGCCTTCGATCCGCGCAGTGACATCAGCCGCTTCAACTCCGCCGGCCAAGGCGCTTCGATCTCGATTGGCTTCGAGACGCTCTTCGTCTTGCGCGAGGCCCTGGAGCTCTTTCGCCAGAGCGAAGGCCTCTTCGACATCACCCAAGGCACCGGCCCGGCCGACTGGTCCATCGGCGACGACGCCCGGCTGCACAAGCATTCGGCCCCGGTGCGGATCGACCTGGGCGGCATCGGCAAAGGCCACGCGGTCGACCGCGCCTTCGAGACCTTGCACGCCGCATTGAATGGCGCTCCTTGCTGGGTCAATGCCGGCGGAGATCTGCGCGTCGCGGGCCTGGATCTACCGGTGCATTTGCGCGACGAGGACGGCGGCGGCGCGCGGCCATGGATGATGCTCAGCGACGGCGCGCTGGCCACCAGCTGGTTCGGCCCCGGCGCGCGCTCGCGGCTGACCGGGATCTCGCAAGCGCGCCACGTCAGCGTGGCCGCGCCGCGCTGCCTGCATTCAGATGCATTGACCAAGGTGGTCGCGATCTACGGCCGCATTGACGCGCCGATCCTCACCCGTCATGGTGCCACCGCGTGGCTGCACGGTTAGAGACTCACAGAGAGCTGGCTTCGCGGCACAAGCGCATTCGCCTGAATGCGCTGCCGCGGTGGCAGTCGCAGACCGTCATCTGGGCGGGCATCTCCTTGACCGTGAGCGGCCTCTGGTGGCTCCTGGTCTTGCTCCGTCGCGCTCCTGACGCAATGCCCGGCCAGCTCGATCCCTGGCTGGCGCGCTGGCACGGCCTCTCGTCGATGGCCGGGCTGTTTGCGTTCGGCGTCATCGCCTCGCGGCACGTCGGCCGCGGCTGGTCCCTGGGCAAGCGGCTGAAGAGCGGCGTCTCCGTCGTCGCGCTCTTCGGCCTCCTCATCCTCACCGGCTTCGCGCTCGCCTATCTCGTCCCGGAGCAGTGGCACGCGCAGCTCGGCTGGCTCCACTCAGCGCTGGGAGTCCTGGCCTTCACCTTGGGCGCCGTGCACCGCCGCTAAAAGATTCAGATCAAGAGAGAGCTTTAGCGGGAGGCTCGTTTTTTGGCTGGGCCGCCAACGGGGATGGCCAGCGAAGCATCCAACTTCCAGTCGTGGAACTTCATGAAGGCCTTGTCCGGCGCGGGTGCGCTGAAGATCGGGTCGGTCTGGTAGCTGGCGTCCAGGGCGGTGTTGGCCAGCGCGGTGAACTCCGCGTAGCGCTTGGGCGCCTCGGCCAGGGCCAGCGTCATTCCCGCCAGCAGCTGCGCGTCGTCGCCCAGGCCCGACAGCGGCTGCGCGCCGATGAAGGCCGCCTCGATGCGCGCGGCGATCTGCTCGTCGCCGTTGTCCCAGGTCTCGATCTGCTGGATGGAGTGGCCGTCCAGCGCCTTGAGCTTGCTGGAGGCGATGAGGGCACCCACCTTGCGCGCGGCGGCCATCATGGCCTTGAGCGGCTGGCTGGTGTTGAGCGGCAAATGCGCCGAGCCCAAGGTGACGATGCCCTGGATCTGCACGTCCTTCGTCGAGCCGGCGCAGATGTCCACCAGCTGCTGGATGGAGACCAGGTACTCCTGGCGCTTCTTGGCAGCGAGGCCCTTGAGCGAGTCGATGACGCCCATGGCGAGGCCGAGCCGCAGGATGTCGGTGGGGTGCGGGTCCAGGTTGCCCTGCGCGTCCACCGCGCCCGAGCTTACGCGCAAGTGCGGCCCCGAGCTCTTGCCGTCGCCGAGCAGGCCGGAGAAGAGCGCCACCAGGTTGAAGGCGAAGGCCGGCCCCATGTTGAGCAGGCCGTAGACGTCGGCCACGGCCTCGTCCATCCAGTACGCCCAGAGCGCGCCGAAGAATTGATCGGCGCTGAGCTTCACGGCCTTGTCGATCTCCTTCGCGCCGAACGCCGCCAGCGTCGCCGCCTGAAGCTCGTTGAGCAGGCCGTCGTCGGCGTGGACCACGTCGTGGCCGCCGGTCTCGTGCGCGAGCGACCCCCAGAGGAAGGGATGGTTGGCATAGACGGCCGGCATGCTGACGACGCCGATCGAGGCGCCGAAGATCTGCGCCACACCGTCGACCGGAATGGTGAACGGCCCCGAGTCACCCGCGTATTTGAAGGTGGCGAGCGGCGGCAGGATCTCGCTCAGCTGCACGCCCGCGGCGGAGCGCTTGTCGTCGGAGAGAAACGAGCGATAGAGGTCGGAGATGACCGCGAGAAACCGCCGCAGCGGCCGCGCGTGCTGATATCCCTCTGCGTGCTGCTGGACGGCGCCGAAGATCGTCTCGACGCTGCCGCCGAAGCCGGGAAACCGCTCGACCAGGTGCTCGATGCGGGGAACCTGCGCTTTCAATGGCGTCACATAGCCGGTTTGATAAGCCGGCGGCAGCAGCGAGGCGCCGTCCTTGATGGAGGCCAGCAAATCAGCCGCGGTGGGCGATTTCATACCCCAGGGTGGCGGCGGCGGTGTCGACCCCGTCAGATTCAACGACGACATCAATACGCACAATTCCGTGAATGCTTCGGCTTCAAAAGCCATTTGTCATCCCCTCGGGCAGGTGCGTGGAAAGCGTAGTACGCGCCGTCGGGGTAAAGTCAAATCGCCGGCGCCTGGACTACACGACCAGCGTGTAGGGCATGAGCTGGGTCCACTTCAATTCGAGCTCGCTGACGGGCAGGCCCGCGGCGACCTCCGTCAAGAGCCCGGGCAGATAACCCACCGGCAGCGTCAGCCAGAAGAGGGCGTGGCCGTCGGCGGTGTTCACCGTCGCCAGCGGCGGGTCGCCGAAGTGGACCGTCAGCGGCGGCAGGTTGTCCCAATGGATCGAAGCCAGCAACTGCTGCAGCAGCGGCATCACAGTCGGCGCGCGCAAGAGAGAGCGCCGCCGCTCGAGAGGCCGCGGCGTCCACGCTGGGCCAAGCTTCTCCAACGCGAGCAGCAGCCTCCCGGTCAGCGCGTCCAGCTCGGCGTCGTCCGTCTCGCCAAAGTCGGTGAAGCCCGCGCTGGCGAAGCAGGCCTCGTGATGGACGGGCGCGGGCCAGAGCGCGATCAGATGCGGCGAGGCGGCTCCCCAGTGCAGCCGCTCGATGCTCACGCGACGTCGCCGCCCAGATAGGCAGCTTGGAGGCGAGCGTCGCGCGCCAGCTCTACCGCGGGTCCTGTGAGAGCGATCTCGCCCCGCTCCAGCACGCAAGCATTCTGCGCCACCTGCAAGGCCATGCGCGCGTTCTGCTCCACCAATAGGATCGTCGTGCCTTCCTGGTGGATCTCGCGGACGATGTCGAAGATCTGCCGCACGAGAATGGGCGCGAGGCCCATGGACGGCTCGTCCAGGCAGAGAATGCGCGGCCGCGCCAACAGGCCCCGGGCAATGGCCAGCATCTGCTGCTCTCCGCCAGAGAGCGCGCCTGCCGGCTGATCGACGCGGCGCTGCAGCGAGGGAAAGCGCTTGAGCTGGCCTTCGATGGCCGCGCGCGCTTCGTCGCGAGACCAGGGCCTCGCTTCGGAACCGATCAACAGATTCTCCGCCACCGTCATGCGCTGGAGGATGGCGCGGCCTTCGGGGACCAGCACGATGCCGGCGGCCACCGTCTTGTGCGCGGGCCAGCCCGCGACTTCTTGACCCTCCAACTTCACCGAGCCGGAGGCGGGCTTGAGCAGGCCGGCGATGGCGTTCAACGTGCTGCTCTTGCCAGCGCCGTTGGGGCCAATCAAGGCGACGATCTCGCCCTTCTCCACCGAAAAAGAGACCCCGCGTACGGCCGCGACGTGGCCGTAGCTGACATGCAGATCGCGCACCTCGAGCAGGCTCATGCGCCGTCTCCGAGATAGGCCGCGATCACCGCCGGGTCCTTCCCCACTTCCGCGGGCGTGCCGCGCGCGATGACCTTGCCGAAGTTGAGCACGGTGATCCGGTCGCACAGCTCCATCACCAGGCGGACGTTGTGCTCCACCAGCAGCACCGACCGGCCCTCTTTGGCCACTTCGCGAACCAGCCTCGCCACCTCGAACGCTTCGGGCGGGTTCATGCCGGCGGTGGGTTCATCGAGGAGCAGCAGCTTCGGCTCAGCCGCCAACGCGCGGGCGATCTCGACGCGGCGCTGCTCGCCGTAAGAGAGGCTGGAAGCAGGCGTCAACGCGCGCTCGCGCAGACCCACGCGCGACAGACCCTCCATGGCTTTCGCGCGCGCGGCGGCTTCCTCGGCGCGCGCGGCCGGCAAGGGAATGATCCGCTTGAAAAAAGGCGAATGCCGCCGCAGGTGCTGGCCGACCACGACGTTGTCCACCGCCGACAGCCCCGCGAACAATCGTATGTTTTGATAAGTTCTCGAGATGCCCAATGCCGCGACCTTCTGCGGCGGCAGCCTGTCGACGCGCTTGCCGTCGAGCGAGATACTTCCCGAAGTTGGCGGCATCAATCCCGAAATCAAGTTCAAGAGCGTGGTCTTGCCCGCGCCGTTGGGACCGATGAGGCCGTGCACCTCGCCGCGCTCGACGGTGAAGGTGGCGTCGTCCACCGCTTTGACGCCGCCAAAGGCGCGCAGGACGTTGGTGAGCGCGAGCATCAGGCGGCCTTCCGCTTTCGCGAAGAGCGGAGGCGTTTTGGCAAGGAAATGATTCCGTCGGGCAGATAGAGAATGACCGCCAGGAGAATCACGCCGTTCAAGAAGAGCCGGAAAGGTCCGGGAGCAAGCCCGACGCGCGCGCCGAGCTCGCGCAGGATCTCGGGCAGGATGGTGAGGAACGTGGCCCCCACCACCGGCCCGATGAAGAGCGCCGTACCGCCGACGACGGCCTGCACCAACATATCCACCACGCGGCCAAACCCGTACCCCGCCGGCGAAACGATGAAGGTGAAGTGGGCTTCCAATGCGCCAGCCAGGCCCGCGATCGCGGCGCCCAGGCAGAGCATCGCCATCTTGTAGGCGGTGGTCTCGATGCCCATGGTGCGCGCGGCCGTCTCGTCCTCGCGAATGGCCTCCAAGGCATAGCCGGTGCGCGAGCCCCGCAGCCGCCCCAAAAGGTAGACCACCAGCGCGACACAGAGCCAGAGGATCCACGGCTTGGTGCGCTGGGGAATGCCCACCAATCCGATGGCGCCCTCCGTATAATCCCAATTGACGAAACCAAGCCGGACCACTTCGCCGAAACCAATGGTGGCAATGGCGAGAAACACTCCGCGCAGCCGCAGCACGGGAAGCCCCAAAGGGACGGCAACGATTGCCGGCAAGGCCGCGCTGGCCATCAAGACGAAGGCGAAAGGGACTTGCGGCGCGTGCAGCGTGAGCAGTGCGCCCGTATAGGCGCCAATGGCCATGAAGCCCGCGTTGGCCAGGGAGAGCTGACCGCAGGAGAGTGTGGCATAGACCGAGAGCGCGAGCAGTGAGTTGATGCCCACGAAGGCGATCAAGCTCTGGTAGGCGAGGTAGAAGTCCTCCATCTAGGCCTCGCGGGTCGCGATCTGGCCGAAGAGGCCGCGCGGCCGGGCCACCAGGACGATGAAGAGCACCGCGAAGGAGACGATGTCGCGATAGGAAGAGCCGACGTGCGCCACGGTAAAGACTTCGACGAGGCCAATGGCGAACCCGGCAATGACCGCGCCCGGTACGCTGCCCATGCCGCCCAAAATGATCACCGCCAGGCCCTTCAGCTCCACGCTGCGGCCGACGTCGGGTGACATGGAATTGAAGGCCAGGCCAAAGAGCACGCCGGCCGCGCCGGCCAGCGCGCTGGAGAGAAAGAAGGAGACCGAGATGACCTTGTCGACGTCGATGCCGAGAATGCGCGCGGCCCGCGGATTCTCGGCGACCGCGCGGATGCTGCGGCCCAGGCGCGTCCGCTGCAACAGCCAGGTCAGCACCGCCATGAGCAGCACCGAGATGCCGGCGATGCAGATCTGCAGCAGCGAGACGGTGGCCTCGCCCGGGTGCCACTGCACATCGGGAAAGGTGCCCTGCGGAAAACGCGAGATGTCCGGCCCGAAGATCTGCGCGGCGATGGCTTCGAAGACGGTGGCCATGGCCAGCGAGCTGATGAGGCCGGAGATGTTGGAGCCCGCCCTGCCCCGCAGCGGCCGGAACGCCAGCCGCTCGAGGCCTATGCCGATGAGCCCGCCCGCGAGGATGGCCAGCGGCAGCGCCACCCAGATGGAGAGATGCAGGCTCTCCACCAGGGCGAGCGCGATGAAGGCGCACAGCATGAACACCGCCTGGTGGGCGAGGTTCAAGATGTCGAGCACGCCGAAGACGAGCGTGTAGCCCACCGCGAAGAGCGCGTAGATGCTCCCCACGAACAAGCCATTGAGGATCTGCTGACCCATCGATCCTTACTGCACGATCTGGAACTTGCCGTCCTTGACCTCTTGCACAGAGGGCTCGTGGTTGGCGTCGCGCTCCGGCGTGAAGGAGAACTTGCCCAGCGGCGTGTCGAAGTTCTTCACCTTGGCCAGGCCCGCGTTGATGTCCTCGCGGCCGGTCTTGCCGCCCGACTGCTTCACGGCCTCGGCGAGGATGAGGATGCCGGTATAGGCCTGCGCGGAGAACTGGTCGGGGTTGACGCCGACCTTCTTCATCGCCTCGAGGAACTTCTGGTTGGCCGCGTCCTTGCTGAGCGAGTTCCACGAGGTGCCCACCATGACGCCTTCGGCGGCGGGGCCGGCGTTCTTGATGAAGGCCGGGCTGTTGAAGCCGTTGCCGCCCAGGATGGGGCCCTTCCAGCCCAGCTGCCGCGCCTGCGCGACGATGGCCGCCGCGTTGTCCGCCAGCGCCGAGACCACCAGCACGTCGGGCTTGGCGCCGGCCAGCGCGGTGAGCTGCGCGTTGTAGTCGCGGTCCGGCTTGGCGAAGGTCTGCGTGCCCAGGACCTTGATCTTGAGGTCGTCGAGCGTCTTCGCCATGACGTCGTAGCCGGCCTTGGTGAAGACGTCGTCGTTGCCGTAGAGCACGCCCGCCGTCTTGAACTTCAACTTCTCTTGCGCCTTCTTGAACGCGCCCGGAATGACCTGCTTCTCGGTGAGCGAGTCACGCCAGATGAAGTTGCCGATGTCGGTGATGCCCTTGGCGGCGGTGTTGGAGACGGCCAGCACCGGCACTCCGGCGGCCTGCGCGAGCGGATCGGCGGCGCTGGCGGTGTTGGAGAGCGTGGGACCCAGGATGGCGCTCACCTTGTCGCGGTTGATGAGCTTCTGGAAGACGGTGATGCCCTGCTCCTTGGTGGAGGCGTCGTCCTCGATCTTCACGTCCAGCTTGCCCGGGCCCAGGTCGGCTAGCGCTGCCTGGATGCCTGCCTTCTGCTGCGCGCCGTAAGACGCCGCGGGGCCGGTGATGCTGATGGCCACGCCGATGACGGCCTCCTTGTCGGCGGCGGATGCTGCCTGAGCTGCGGAGAGGGCACAGAGCAGCAGGAGCGCACGCTTCATCAGATACCTCCAAAAGAGTAGGATAGGTGCGTTACCGCAAGAGAGGAATTGCCGCAAGCCATGTGGATGAGACTGCTGCCGCTGCTCCTGCTGATCACGGCTGCGTGCGCGGGCGTGCGCACCGTGCAGCCTGCGCCGGAGCCAACGCCGCAGGCTCCGCCGCCCGAAGCGCCGCCGGCCCAGCCACCGCACGCTCCCGCCTTCGAGTTGGTGCGCAACGACGTGGTGCTGGCGCAGGTGCATAAAATGACGGCGACTCCGGGAGCGCGGCAGACGCTGCGCGCGGGCCTGGAGAACCGGCGCAATCACTTGAAGGCCGTGCATGCGGCGCTGGCGGCGGAGGGCGTGCCGCTGGGGCTCGACGCCATTCCGCTGATCGAAACGGGCTACGAAAACCTCGACGGCGGCAAGAACGGCAAAGGCCTCTGGCAGTTCGTCACCAATACGGCCGCGCACTACGGGCTGCGCGTGACTTCGGAGATCGACGAGCGGATGGACCCCAGGCTGGCCACCGCCGCGGCCGCGCGCTACCTGCGCGATCTGCACCGCGAGCTGGGTGAGTGGCCGCTGGTGCTGGCGGCGTATGCGCAAGGCGGAAGCTTCGTACGCGCGGCCATCAAACGCGAGAAGACGCGAGACGTGTGGGAGCTGATCCGCCGCGGCGCGGTGGGAAATTATGCCGCCAAAGTCATGGCCGCCGCGCTCCTGATCGAAGACCCTTCAACGGGCGTCTGACCAGCCCGGGTCTTCGCTGACGATGGCCGCGGCGACGACCCGGGCCACGGACTCCATGGCTTCCGGCGGCAGCTTGTGGGTCCGGTAGAGGGACCAGAAGTCCGTCGCGTCTTTCCCGATGACCGCGCGCAGCTTCTCTTCCCCCTGATCGTAGCCGGCGACCGCGAGCAGCAACGAGCGCGCGCCAAACGCCGAGCTCAACGA
>DATBAA010000040.1:0-4433 GCA_036271755.1 Myxococcales bacterium
CTGCAGTTCGCCGACACCCGGCTGGCGCGGCGTCTGCCCAAAGGCGGCTTCACCCGGCGCGAGCGGCGGGTCAGCGCCGATCAGCTCCTGCAGATCAACGGCTCGTCGGGGGCGCAGCACATCGTGCAGTTGCTCGACATGAGCCCGGGCGGCATGCGGGTGCGGGCGCGCGGGCTCGCGAGCGGAGAGACCTGCACCATTCGCCTGCTGGGCGCGCGGACGCTGCAGGCAGACCTGGGCGCCGCCACCGTGCTGCGCGCCGACGGGCAAGAGGTCGGGCTTCGCTTTGCCTCGCGGGACAACCCGGCGGTGAAGCGCTACCTCGCGGCGCTGCAGGAGGCTTGGGATCGGGCGGTGCAGATCAAGCATCCGCCGGAGTGCTGCCTGACGCGCGGGCCCATCGAGCCTTCGCTTCCCAAGCTGCGCAAGCAGGACGTGCTCTAACGGGACGCGTGCTGGGAGATGACCCGCATCAGCTGCGGCCACTGCACCGGCTTGCGCAAGACGGCCATGGCTCCCGGAATGGGCGGCTCGGCGACCGCGCTCACCACCACCACCGGAATGCGCACCAGGTGGTCGTCGAGCTTTTTCTTTTCCAGGAAGGCGTAGCCGTCCATCACCGGCATCATGATGTCGAGCAGGATGATCTGCGGCTGCCACTCGCCGGCCAGCAGCTCGAGGGCGCGCTGGCCGTGCTCGGCGCCTTGCACCGAGTAGCCTTCCTCGCGGAGCGATTCGACGAGGATCGAACGAACGTCGAGATCATCCTCGACGACCAGCACCGTGACAGCCACTTCGGAGACCAGCCTTCCCGCTTACGCGATGATTGGTACGCATAGATCAGCCACGCAAACAAGGTGAGCTACCAATGGCTTATCTTTGGGCATACATTTCAACAATGCGGGAGATTGCGTAGACTGCTCAGCGCGAGCGGGCGTCGGCGAACGCTTCACGCCAGCTGTTGCCCTGACCTTCGACGCAGGCGCAAGAGCCGGCGAGGCCGTTGCTGACGGTATAGCAATAGCGCGCGAGCCTGCCGCGATTGCCGCGGCTCTGGTGCAGCGGACGGTGCCTGACGGTTCCAGCAGTGCCCCAGCGCTTGATCGCCTCGGCCTGGGCTTCTTCTCGCGTCATGTCGTTCATCAGCTGACGAAGATATCACGAAAAGGGCGTATGATGGCGCCGGAGGCACGATGATTCGGATGATTCCCGTGTTGAACCAGGCCACCGGCAAGGTGATGCAGAAGCCGAGCAACACCTCGACGCTCGATCTGCCGGCGGACTTCGACCGGGCGCACCCGGCGGCGGAGCTCGATTCGCACTTCCACGCGCATTACGTCGACGCGTTGGGCAAGACCATCAGCCGCTCCACCTTGCCGCGGCCGCTCTCCTGGCGGATTCACGGCGAGGAGTGCCTGATTGCCGATCGGCCGTCGAAGTCGGCCGAGTCGTCGAGCTACACGCTGGCGCGGGTCATCCAGCCCGCCGCCTGAACCCGGCCGGCGGTGACGAAGAGGCCCCCTTCGCCGCCCAGGGTCCTTGCCCAGGCGAGCTGCGAGATGAGGTTCTCCAGCGGCCAGTTGTCCTCCAGCGGCTGGAAGAGGCTGTCTGGCGGCTCTTCGGCCAGCAGCGGGCTGGGGTAGGCGCGCAGATAGTCGACGCCGTTCTCGCGGAACCAGCCTTGGACTTCGGCGAGGGTGTGGCGGTGCTCCTCTGGGTGTTCGTACTGATCGCGCAGCCAGGCTTCGCGGCGGGCGGGCTCGGCCTTGCGGTCGCGCAGCACCGGGTCAAAAGGCACTTTGCCGGTTAGTTTGTGGACCGCGCGGCGAAGCCGTAGAGGGAGCCGGGCGTACGAATTGTACAAACCGACCACCACCGCGCCCCCCGGCTTCACCAGCTTCACCATCGCCGCGAAGGAAGCTTTCGGATCCGGCGTGTGGTGCAAGACGCCGCTCGCGATCACCACGTCGAAGGCCCCTTTGCGCAGCCCGGGCGTCCGCAGATCGCTCTCGACGAAGCACACCCCGCGCAGCCGGTAGCGCTCCGCGGCCCGCGCGGCCAGGAGCAGCGACGCCCGCGACAAGTCGGCGCCGACGATGCGCCGCTCGGCCGTGGCGAGAAAGAGGCTGAGCTGGCCTGTGCCGCAGCCCAACTCCAAAACGCTGGCGTCGCCGTCGATGGAGCGATCGAGCAGCCGCACGAAGTCGCTGCGTCCTGCCCGCGCCCGCAGCGCGGAGAGGCTGTCGCGCGGCGGATATCCGGGGAACGGCGCCCGCAGATAGAACGCCCGCACCGCCTCGGTCCGCGCGTCGCTGGAGCGGACGCGCAGATCCGCGATGCCGTCCTCTTCCGCGTACTGCACGCCGCAAGCCGCGCAGCGCAGCTCCGCGAGCCCGCCGCCGCACGCGGGGCACGCCAGCAGGTCGTCAGAAGATCGCATAGATGAACGGCGCCAGCGCCTCCACGCTCGCGGCCACCACCAACAGCAGCCCGGTCACGCAGAGAAAGACCAACAGCGGCACCAGCCACTTGCGCCCCGATTCGCTGCGCCACAGCCCGCGCGCGCCGTCGGCGATGGAGTTGCCGGCGCTGCCCATCACGATGAGCGTCCGGGCGATCTTGCCGCGCCGCTTGAGCGTCACGTCGTCTCCTTCCCGACCAGCGTCCGCCCGGCGACGAGCAGGTCGATGCCCGAGCGGCGGAAGGTCGAATAGCCCTCGACGGCCCGATTCACGATGGGCTCGCCCGCGAGGTTGAAGCTGGTGTTGAGCAGCACCGGAATGCCGCTGCGCTCGCCGTACGCCGTCAACAGCGCGTGGAAGAGCGGGGCGGTCTCGCGCGAGACGGTCTGCACCCGCGCGGTGCCATCGACGTGGGTGACCGCCGCCAGCCGCGAGCGGAACTCGGGCCGCACCGGAAAGACGCCCGACATGAAGCGGCCCAGCCGCTCGCCGCCCTCGGGCAGCTCGAAGTATCGCCGCGCGTGCTCCAGCGGCACGGCCGGCGCGAAAGGCCGGAACTCCTCGCGGTACTTGATGCCGCGATTGAGCTGCTCGCGCATGGCGGCGTCGTGCGGCGCGGCCAGGATGCTGCGATGTCCGAGCGCGCGCGGCCCCAGCTCGGAGGCGCCCTGCATCCAGCCGACGATGCGCCCCGCGGCGAGCTCGTCCGCGACGCGCGCCAGGAGCGCAGCCTCGTCTGCGAGCTCGCTCACCGGCAGGCCGTCCTCGCGGGCGATGCGCCCCAGATCGTCGTCGATGGTCGGGCCCCAATAAGCGTGGTCGGGCAGATCGCGCGGCGGGTTCTTGAAGTGCATCCGGTCGGCCCAGAGCGCCGCGCCCAGCGCGCAGCCCGCGTCGCCCGGCGCGCAGGGAACGTAGATGCTCTGAAAGCCCGTCTCCCGCAGCAGCCGGGCGTTGGCCACGCCGTTGAGCGCCACGCCGCCACCCAGACAGAGCGCGATCAATCCGGTCTCTTTCTGGAGCGCGCGCGCCAGGTCGATCAGCACCTCCTCCAGCACCAGCTGCACGCTGGCGGCGATGTCCGCGAAGCGCTGGCCCTCGGAAGCTTCGAGCTCGAGCGGCTCCCAGGCGTTGCGCGGCGGCCCGAACACCTCGCAGAGCTTTTGCGAAAAGCTGCGGCGCGCGCCGCGGTGGAACTCGAAGTAGTCCAGGTCGAGCGAGAACGCGCCGTCCTTGGTGCGCCGCACGATCTTGCGCACGTCGTCCGCGCGCGACGGCTTTCCGTAGGAGGCGAGCCCCATGACTTTGTATTCGCCTTCGTTGACGGGAAAGCCCAGGTACGCCGTGAAGGTCGAGTAGAGCATTCCCAGCGAATGGGGAAAGCGCAGCTCGCGCAGGAGCTGGATGCCTTGGGACTTGTGCCCGCGCCCAAGTGACAGCGTCGCCCACTCGCCCACGCCGTCGGCGGTGAGGATGGCCGCTTCGTCGTACGGCGAGGGATAGAACGCCGCCGCCGCATGCGACTGGTGGTGCTCGGTGAAGAGGATCTTCTTCGCCGGCACGCCCAGCTGGGAGGTGATGATGCCCTTCACCCAAAGCTTCTCGCCCAGCGAGTTCTTCATCGCCTGCGGAAAGCTGCGGAAGGTGTGCGGGAAGTTGCGCAGCGCCATGGTGAGGATGCGCTCGAACTTCAGCATCGGCTTTTCGTAGAAGACGACGGCGTCGAGATCTTCCGGCGAGAGCTTCGCCTGGTCGAGGCACCACTCGATGGCGCTCAAGGGGAACGACGCGTCGTTCTTGCGCCGCGAGAGGCGCTCCTCCTCCACCGCGCAGACCGGCAGGCCGTCGACCAGCAGGCCCGCGGCCGAGTCGTGATAGTGCGCCGAGATCCCCAGGATCCGCATCAGTGCTGGCTCTTCAGATCGACGCGCTCGCGCGGCTTGGCGAAGCCGTCGGGTTCGCTCTTGGCGG
>DATBAA010000041.1:0-3244 GCA_036271755.1 Myxococcales bacterium
GGTCGAGGTATTGCGCGTCGTGCTGCGTTTGGCCGTGGCCCGGAACCAGCGCGGTGAAACCAAGCGCTTTGATGCGGTTCAAGACGGTTTCATAATCATTCGTGTATGGGCTGGGCATGAGCGGCACCGGCGCGGTGACGATATCTCCGGTAGCGACGATCTTTTCTCTCGGCAGCCAGAGAATGACGTCGCCCTTGGTGTGCGCGTCTCCAAGGTGGATGAATCGCAGCTCCCTGCCGCCCAGGTAGAGGGTCAGGCGATCTTCGAAAGCGCCGCCGGGGACGACATAGGTGGTGCGTTTGTTCTCCGCATCGAGCTCGCCGATGATCTTTGAGCCCGCTTCCAGCCACGCGCGCTCTTCGGGAATGAGCGGCCGCCCGCTCAGATCGTGGCCGGCCGCGAGCGCTTCTTTGACTGCCTTGGAGATGTTGGGCGCCATGCTCACGCGCCGCTTCAGCCACCGCTCCTGCGTCGCCTCGATCTGCTCGCGCGAGTGCGGGTGCGCGAGGATCTGCGCCGCCGGAAAAGCCGCGCGAATGCTCTGCAGCCCGCGCATGTGGTCGCCGTGCCAATGGCTGAGGACGACGTGCGTGATGGGCTGCTTCGTCAGCGAGCGCACCTTGGCGACGATGGCTTCTCCCATGGCCGGGCTGCCGCCGGCGTCGAAGAGCACCACGCCTTCGCCGGTGACGACGAAGACCGCGTTTCCCTCTTGCGGCAGCTCGAACGGATCCTGCCGGATGGCCGCCCAGACGCCCGGCGCCAGCTCTTCCCAAGAGTAGCGAAACGGATTGGCCGCCGCCGCGCCGGACAGCATCAGGATCAGCAAGCAGGTTCTCATGCCCGGCGTCATACAGCGTCCGGATTGCCGAACTGGTCTCGCGCTCTTCGCCTCAACCGGTCCGGAGTGTAGAACCTCCGCATGGAGCTTCCCGCGACCCGGTACGCCCGCAGCGGCGACGTGCACATCGCCTGGCAGACGCTGGGGCAGGGTCCCGATCTGATCTTCGTCCCCGGCTGGGTCTCGCACGTCGAAGCCAACTGGCGCTTTCCGGAAGTGGCTTCCTTCCTGCGCACGCTGGCGGCGCGCTGCCGGCTCATCGTCTTCGACAAGCGCGGCACCGGCCTGTCGGATCCGATGCCCCGCGCGTCCACCATGGAGGAGCGCATGGACGACGTGCGCGCCGTCATGGATGCCGCGCAGGTCCGGCGGGCCGTGGTGTTCGGCGCCTCCGAAGGCGTCTCTTTGTCCATTCTCTTTGCCGCGACTTATCCCGAGCGAACGCTGGGCCTGATTGCTTATGCCGGCTTCGCCAGGCGCAAGCGCACGCCCGACTATCCGTGGGCGCCGTCCGATGAATCGCGCGTGCGGCTCCTCGCGGAGGTGGAGCGCGCGTGGGGCGGGCCCATGGACATCTCCACGCTGGCGCCTTCGCACGTGGGCGACGCCCGCTTCGCGGCGCGATTCGCGTCCTATCTGCGGCAGAGCGCGAGCCCCGGCGCGGCGACCGCGCTGCTTCGCTACAACACCGAGGTCGATTCGATTCCAGCCATGGCCCACGTCGCCGCGCCGACGCTGGTTCTTCATCGGGCGGCCGATCGCGACGCCAAGCTGGCCGAGGGCAAGTTCATTGCCGCGAAGATCGCCGGCGCGCGCTTCGTCGAGCTGCCTGGCGCGGATCATTGGTGCTTCGCGGGACAGACCGCGCCGCTGCTCGAGGCGGCGCTCAAGTTCGTCGGCGAGCTGCCCTCCATTCCGCGGCGCTCTTCACGCCGGATGCCGCAGCCGCCGCGCAAGCCGCCCGCGCTGGCCACGCTCACCGCGCGCCAGCGGCAAATTTTAGAGCTGCTCGCGCAGGGCCACTCCAATCGCGAGATCGCGCGGATGCTCTATCGCAGCGAGCACACCGTGCACCGGCACGTCGCCAACATCCTCGACCAGCTGGCGGTGAAGAGCAGGGCGCAGGCCGTGTCTTTGCTGATGCGCTGAAAAATGGCCCGTCCGGGCCATGCGCTGCCGGCCCGGCGGTTGCTATCCACTGCGGCAGGAGGATTCACCCGATGAGCAAACTGCTCACGCTCTTGTACGCCGGCGCAGCTTATCTCTTTGGTTCTGCTTCATTGCTCTACTCCATCGGCTGGCTGGGCAACGTGCCGGGCTTGCCCACGACCATCGACGGCCAGCCCGGCCAGCCGTTCTTCGACGCGCTGCTGGTGGACGTTGCCTTGCTCTTGCTGTTCGCGGTGCAGCACAGCGGCATGGCCCGGCCGGCGTTCAAGAAGATCTGGACGCGCATCGTGCCCGAAGGCACCGAGCGCGCGACCTACGTGCTCCTGTCGGGCGTGTGTCTTTTCGCCATTTGCCTGCGCTGGCAGACGTTGCCGGGCACGGTCTGGCACCTGGACGGACCGGCCGCGATCGCGGCGTGGGTCCTCTATGCGGCGGGCTGGGTGATCCTCTTCTCGGCGACCTTCATGGTGAACCACGCGGACCTCTTCGGCCTGCGCCAGGCGCTGCTGCGCTTCCGCTCGCAGCCGCAGCGGCCCATCGTCTTCGTCGAGCGCTACTTCTACAGGGTCATCCGCCATCCCATCATGGCAGGCCTGCTCATTGCCTTCTGGTCGGCCCCGCACATGTCCAGCGGCCGCCTGGCCTTCGCGCTCATGACGACGACGTATATCTTCGTCGCGCTGCAATTCGAGGAGCGAGATCTCCGCCGCGAGCTCGGCGCGACCTACACCAACTACGCCGCCCGGGTCCCCATGCTCGTCCCCGGCCTGCCGAGGTCTGGCTCGCCGCAGGTTGGAAACCGGTCGACTCAAACCTGAGCATCGGATAACCGGGCTTGTTGTTTGCCGACGGCGGGAACTGGAGCCGACATCCGGATTTGAACCGGAGACCTACGGTTTACGAAACCGTTTGCACGGAGCGCGCCGAAGCGATTTGCGCGGCCGTGAGATCGCACGTCCGCCGCACGGTGGCTGGCCCCCCGCTGATCGCAAAGTGGTAGAATTCAATGGTGGATCATACGAAATTTGCAAAGCGTCGCACGCGGGTGGACGTCGCTCGTGCGGCGGCGCGCGCACTCTCGCGAATGCCGGAGCTGAACCATAAGGCAATTCCGGAGTTGACACGTGGCGGATGGAGACTCTGCACGGTTGAAGAGATGGCGCTCGTCGGCACCGTGGAGAAGAACTACCTGGTCTATGGTTCCGATCCGAACCCGGCTTCAGACGAGAACGT
>DATBAA010000042.1:0-9299 GCA_036271755.1 Myxococcales bacterium
GCTGCCACCCAACAGCCAGCGGCGGCGCACCTGGACCACGCCCGAGATGCTCGCGGTGGCCGGGCGTCTTCGCGGCGCCGTGCGCGCGGGTAAGCTCGAAGAGCAACTGAGCGTCGAGCAATCTTCCGCTGCCATCGGCAGAACCCGCTGCGTCGTGCTCGGAGCGGAGAGCATTCGTCTGCGCATTCACCGCTGCCCTTCCTGCGGCGCCGCCGGCGTCAGCTGCGCGACGCCCGTGCAGAAGACCGAAAGGCTGCTCTGGATCGTCCGGACGGCCTGAGACAAAATCGTCGGGCGATTGATTCGCCGGGGCGAGTGTGGCAAACGCCCCGCCGTGCTCGGCATCATTGGCGGCTCAGGTTTGTACGATCTCCCCGGACTCACGGACCTGCGCCGCGAGAAGGTGGCGACGCCGTTCGGCGACCCCAGCGACGCCGTCGTCATCGGCAAGCTGGGCCCGGAAGAGCTGGCATTCTTGCCCCGCCACGGCGTCGGCCATCGCCTCACGCCCACCGAAGTGAACAGCCGCGCCAACTTGTGGGCCCTGAAGAAGCTGGGCGCCACCCGGGTCATCGCGGTCACGGCGGTCGGTTCGATGAAGGAGGCCATCGTCCCGGGCCACCTGGTGCTGCCCACGCAGTACATCGACCGCACCTTCGCGCGGCCCAAGTCGTTCTTCGGCGAGGGTATCGTCGCGCACGTCGCCTTTGCCGACCCGGTCTGCCCCGCGCTGCACGCTCATTTGAAGGCAGCCTGCTTCGCGGCCGGCGCGACCTCGCACCCGGACGGCGTCTACCTCTGCATCGAGGGACCGCAGTTCTCCACCCGCGCCGAGAGCTTCCTCTACAAGAGCTGGGGCGTCGACGTCATCGGCATGACCGCCATGCCCGAGGCCAAGCTCGCCCGCGAAGCAGAGCTCTGCTACGCCACCATCGCGCTCGCCACCGACTACGATTGCTGGCACGGCAGCCACGAATCTGTCACGGTCGCCCAGGTGGTCGAGACCATGCAGAAGAACGTCGCCACGGCGCGCGAAGTGCTGCGCAACGCGGCGCTCGCCCTGGGCAAGCTGGGCCCGCGCACTTGCCCCTGCGCGAACGCCCTCGACTCCGCGGTGATGACCTCTCCTTTGCAGATTCCGCAAGCGGCGCGAGACAGGCTCGCGCTCCTCTTGGGCAACAGGTACCGTTCATGAGCCTCTTGGTGGTGGGAAGCGTCGCGCTCGACTCGGTGGAGACGCCGTTCGGAGCGCGCGAGGACGTGCTGGGCGGCAGCGCCACGTACTTTTCGGCGTCGGCCAGCCTGCTCACCAAGGTGAGCGTCGTCGGCGTCATCGGCGACGACTTTCCCCTGGAGCAGCTCGACTTCCTCAAGAAGCGAGGAGTGTCGCTCGACGGCCTGACCAAGACGCCCGGCAAGACCTTCCGCTGGAAGGGCAAGTACGGCTTCGACCTCAACGCGGCGCAGACGCTGGACACGCAGCTCAACGTCTTCGAGCACTTCAACCCCGAGCTCTCTGCCGAGCAGCAGCAGGCGGACCGCATCTTCCTGGGCAACATCGACCCCGTGCTGCAGCTGCGCGTGCTCGACCAGGCCAAGAACGCGAAGCTGGTCTGCGCCGACACGATGAACTACTGGATCTCCTCCAAGCGCGAGAAGCTCCTGGAGCTCTTGCCGCGCGTCGACGTGCTGATGGTCAACGACGGCGAGGTCCGGCAGCTGGCGGGCGAGTCCAACGTGCTCAAGGCCGCCCGCGCGGCGCAGAAGATGGGCGCCACGGCGGTGGTGGTGAAGCGCGGCGAGTACGGCGCCATCCTGGTCACCGGCGAGCACACCTTCTACGCGCCGGCCTATCCGCTGGCGGACGTGGTGGACCCGACCGGCGCCGGCGACACCTTCGCGGGCGGCTTTTTGGGTCTGCTCGACAGGCTCTCCACCAACGACCCGGCGGCGCTGCGGCAGGCGGTGGTGATGGGCTCGACCATCGCCTCCTTCACGGTGGAGCAGTTCTCGCTCGATCGCCTGCGCGACCTGGACCTGAAGCAGGTGCGCAGCCGCTTCGACAGCTTCCGCCACCTCACGCACTTCGAAGAGCTGCCGTCACACGTCGGCTGAGCGCCTGCCCGCACGGCCGCGGCGGGTTGCCGGACGAGCACCGGAGCGGCATCTTCTTGCATGGTTCGTAGGTTTCCGCGCCGTCTGCTCTGGACGTTGGCCGTCATTGCCGGGCTGCTCTTCATCGGACGGCTGGCGCTCAATCCGCTGGTGAAGAGCCGCACGCAGAAGATCCTGAACGGCCTGCAGGGCTATCGCGGCACGTTCGAGGACGTCTCCATCTCGCTCTACAAGCTCTCGTACACCATCGAGGGACTGAAGCTCGTGCAGGTGCCGACGCCGCGCGGAGGCAGCGAGAAGCGGCCCTTCTTCTTCGCCAACCGAATCCAGCTGGGCTTGCATTGGCGCGACCTCATCCACAAGCACGAGCTGGTCGGGACGGTCGAGCTGGACAACCCCAAAATCAACCTCATCGCCGGCGACGACGACGAGGCCAACCAGACCAAACCGCAGGACCCGCAGCTGGGAGACAAACTCAAGAAGCTGCTGCCGTTGGACGTCGATCGCATCGAGCTGAAGCAGGCCGAGGTGGCGTTCTCGGACGACACCAGCAAAGGCGCGCCCGCCATCTGGCTGCACGATCTCGACGCGACCGTCGAAAACATCGCCACCCGCGTCGGCCTCACGCACGGCGAGCCCACCACGGTGGCGGCCAGCGGCACGTTGCAGAAGACCGGGCAGGTCTCCGTCTTCGTCACCGCCGATCCGCTCGACAAGACGCTGGGCTTCTCTGGCCGCGCTTCGGTGCAAGGCCTGTCGCTGCAGGACGTGGGCAACTTCCTGGTGAAGAAGGCCGATCTCGCGCCCGAGCGAGGCACCATCGACCTCTTCGCGGAGTTCGATGCCCACGACGGCCAGATCTCGGGCGGCGTCAAGCCGGTGCTGAAGGACGTGCACGTGAAGCCGGCCAAGGGAGGCATCGTTCCGGCCATCAAGGCCTGGGTGGGCGACGCGGCGCTGCGGATCTTCTCCGACCGCGTGCCGGGCCGGAACGCCGTGGCCGTCGTCATTCCCATGGAGGGCACCGTCACCGGCCCCAAGGCGCAGGTCTGGCCCACGGTCTGGGGCGTCCTGCGCAACGCGTTCGTCACCGGCCTCGAATCCGGCTTCGCCCGCTTGCCGACAGCCGGCCATGGGGCAGAGAAGGGCGCGTTGCCCCAGGGTCGCAGCAAAGGTGGCAAATGAAACGGCTCGCGCTCCTGGCTGTGCTCCTCGTAGGCTGCTTCCACACCCACAACGTGGAGAAGGGCGATCAGCGCGGCGGCGAGGAATCGCAGCCCGCCGAGTCCGAAGGCGGCGCCGCGGCAAAGCCTGGCCAGGCGCGCCGTCCGCAGAAGCCCGGGCGGCCTCCGCTGGCGGCCGGCCCCGGCGGGCTCTTCGTTCCGGGCGGCGTCGAGCAGCTGCAGACCGCGCTGGCCCACAAGGGCTACCTGGACATGAGCCAGGCCCAGAAGGGCGAGATCGACGCGCAGACTTCCGCAGCGGTGCGAAAGTTCCAGGAGGATCAAGGCATCGCCCGCACGGGGAATCCCGACCACGAGACCGTGCTGCGGCTGGGGCTCAAACCCGACGATCTTTTCCGCAAGTCAGAGGACACGAAAAAGTAAGCGCGGCTCCGGCTTGAAGTGTTGCGCCCTGCAAGGTAATGAGGGCGCGCAGATGCGGACCGCCATCCTGACCGACATCCACGCCAACCTGGAAGCTCTCACGGCGTGCATTGCGGCGGCAGAGGCGCAGAAGGTCGACCGCTTCGTCTGCCTGGGCGACACCGTCGGCTACGGCGCGGACCCCAACGCGGCTTGCGACATCGTCCGCACCAGGTGCCAGTTCGCCGTCCTGGGCAACCACGACGCGGCCGCCTCGGGCCGCATGGACTACAGCTACTACTACGCCGCCGCGCGCGAAGTGCTCGACTGGACCGCGCTGCACCTGAGCGCCGAGAACATGTCCTGGCTGCGCGGGCTGCCCTATTCGGTCACCGAGGGAGACGTGATGTTCGGCCACGGCTCGCCGCGCGACCCGGCCGCGTTCGAATACGTCTTCGCCTTGGAGCAGGCGGAGGATCTGCTCATCCGGGCGGAGAAGTTGTCGCCGCTGACCTTCATCGGCCACTCGCACCTGCAGCGGGCCTTTCTCCTCGGCGAAACGGTGCGCGACGTCTGGCACGAGCGGGTGGCCATCGAGAAGGCGCGCACGTATCTCTGCTCCATCGGCAGCTGCGGACAGCCGCGCGACTACGACCCGCGCGCCTGCTTCGGCGTCTGGGACGACCAGGAGCGGGTGGTCGAGTTCCACCGCGTGCCGTATGACGCCGAAGTGACGGCGCGCAAGATTCTCGAAGCCGGCCTCTCGCCGCACTTCGCTCGCCGACTCTTACACGGAGTGTAGACCTGGACTTCCCGCGCCATCTCCTGGAGCTGGAGGCGCTGACGCGCGCACAGATCGAGGCGTTGCTGGCGTTGGCTTCGCGCTTCAAGCACGAGCGCGCCAGCGCCCGCGCGGGCAAGGCCGCCTCGCGCTACGAGCTCTTGCGCGGGCGGACGGTGCTGACCCTCTTCTTCGAGAACAGCACCCGCACGCGCAGCTCGTTCGAGGTGGCGGCGCGCGCGCTGGGCGCGGACGTGCTCAGCTTCCAGAAGGACGCCTCGAGCGTCGCCAAGGGCGAGTCGCTGGAGGACACCGTCCGCAACCTGGACGCCATCGGCATCGACGCGCTGGTGCTGCGCCATCCGGCCGCGGGCGCGCCCAGGCTAGTCGCTCGCGCCGTGCGCTCCTCCGTCATCAACGCGGGAGACGGCGCGCACGAGCACCCGACGCAAGGCCTCTTGGACGCGCTCTCGCTGCGCGAAATCTGGGGCAGCTTCGAGGGCAAGACGGTGGCCATCGTCGGAGACATTGCCCACAGCCGCGTCGCCCGCTCCAACATCCACTGCCTGGGCAAGCTGGGCGCCAAGGTCCGCGTCGGCGGGCCGTCGACGCTCATCCCGCAGGGCATCGAACAGCTGGGCTGCACGGTTGCGAGAAGCCTGCGCGAGCTCTTGGACGGCGCGGACGCGGTGATGGCCCTGCGCATCCAGAACGAGCGCTTCATCGACGCGCGGCTGCCCGGCGCCCGCGACTACGCCCGCACCTGGGGCCTGAACGCCAAGACGCTGCAGCTCTTGCCGGCCGGCGCGCTCGTCCTGCACCCCGGGCCGGTCAACCGCGGCGTCGAGCTCTCCAGCGACGTCATGGACGGCCCCCGCAGCCTGATCATGGACCAGGTCGACTCTGGCGTAGCCGTCCGCATGGCCGCCCTCACCTTGTGCCTCGGTGTGCATCCATGAGCTGTCTCTTCGGATCAACCGCAAAGCGCGCCAAGCACGCAAAGATGATTCAACTCGAGCTGCACCAGGCTCCTTTTTTGAGAAAAAAGAATCATCTCGGCTTCGCTGCAGCCCCTTTGCGCGCTTGGCGCGCTTGGCGGTTGAACCGAATCGTTGCGTCTCCGGGGAGCTTGTCGTGATCATTTTGGATTCGGGGAGGGTGATTGATCCGGCGAACAAGATCGATGGGACGCGGACGGTGGTCATCGACGGAGGGAGGATTGTCGCGGTGAGGGAGCAGGCGGCGAGTCCGGCCGATAAATTGGTGCATCAGGTGTTTGATTGCCGGGGGAAGTGGATCTTGCCCGGCCTGGTCGACTTGCACGTGCACCTGCGCGAGCCGGGAGAAGAGGGCAAGGAGACCATCGCGACTGGCTCCAAAGCGGCGGTCGCGGGCGGGGTCACGACCATCGTTGCCATGCCCAACACCAAACCGGTCTGCGACAGCGCATCGGTGGCGCGCTTCGTCGCCGGCAGGGGACGCGAGGCTGGCCTTTCGCGCGTGCTGCCGTCGGGCGCCATCACCCGCGGCTCCAACGGCGAGATGCTCTCCGACATGGCAGAGCTGAAAGAGGCCGGCTGCGTGGTGATCACCGACGACGGCCGCCCGGTGATGTCCGCCGGCGTGATGCGCCGCGCGCTCGAGTACGCCCGCGATCTCGACCTCGTCGTCATGGTCCACGCGGAAGATCTCTCGCTGAGCGCCGGCGGCGCCATGAACGAAGGCCCGGTGGCCACGAGGCTTGGCCTGCCCGGAGTGCCTGCCGAAGCCGAAGTGAGCATGGTGCAGCGCGATCTGCTGCTCGCCGAGATGACCGGCGCGCGGCTGCACATCGCCCACGTCAGCGCCGCCGGCAGCGTCCGCGCTCTTCGCGAAGCGCGCGCCCGCGGTATCCAGGTCACCGCCGAAGCGACGCCGCACCACTTCACGCTGACAGACGAAGCCGTGGGCGGCTACGACACCCACGCCAAGATGAGCCCGCCGCTGCGCGCCGAAGCCGATCGCGAAGCGGTGGTGGCCGCGCTGGCCGACGGCATCATCGACGCCATCGCCACCGACCATGCGCCCCACGGCCCGCTCGACAAGCAGGTGGAGTTCGTCCAGGCGCCCAACGGCATCATCGGCCTCGAGACCTCGCTGGCGCTGACGCTGCAGCTGGTGCGCAAGAGCGAGATCTCGCTGAGCAGCGCCATCGAGCGGCTGACGGCCGGTCCGTCGCGCTGCCTTGGCCTGCCGTACGGGACGCTGAGCGCGGGGGCGCCGGCCGACGCCATCGTCGTCGACGCCGAGAAAGAGTGGAAAGTGGACCCGCAGCGGTTTTACTCGCGCTCGCGCAACAGCCCCTTCGCGGGCTGGACCCTGCGCGGGCAGGTCCTGATGACGTTCGTTGCAGGCAAGCTGGTCCACCAGTTGGAGGAGGTTCAGTGAAGAAGGCGATCCTGGCGCTGGCGAACGGCGACACCTTCGAAGGGCTTTCCGTCGGCGCCGAGGGCGAGACGCTGGGCGAAGTCGTCTTCAACACCAGCCACACGGGCTACCAGGAGATCCTCACCGATCCCTCCTACGCCGGCCAGATGGTCACCTTCACCGTCAGCGAAGTGGGCAACTACGGCATCCACTTAGGGGACGAACAGGCCGCCACCGCTCAGGCCGCGGGCTTCATCGCCCGCCGGGTTTGCAAGGAGCCGTCCAACTGGCGTTCGCAAGAGTCGCTGCCGGCCTTCCTCACGCGCTCTGGCGTTGTCGGCATCGAGGGCATCGACACCCGCAAGCTGGTGCGGGTGCTGCGGTCGAGCGGGGCGCAGCAGGGCATCATCGACAGCACCGGCGCGTCGCCCAAGGCGCTGGTCGAGCGCGCCCGCAACGCTCCCTCTATGGAGGGCCAGGACCTGGCCAGCCAGGTCTCGACCAAAACTGCCTATCGCTGGGAGCAGGGCCTGCAGACTCGGTCTCCGCAGCCGCGGCAGCACGAGGTGATCGTCGTCGACTATGGCGTCAAGCGCGGCATCCTGCGCCAGCTGGTCGACGTGGGCTGCGGCGTGACGGTGGTGCCGGCCAAGAGCGCGGCGGCCGAGATCCTCGCCAAGAAGCCCGCGGGCGTGGTGCTCTCCAACGGCCCGGGCGACCCGGACGCCATCCCGGGGGCTCCAGAATTGGCGCGCGATCTGTTGGGAAAAGTGCCAATCATGGGCATCTGCCTTGGAAACCAAATCCTTTCCCTGGCGATGGGTGGCAAAACCTACAAGCTCAAGTTTGGACATCGCGGCGCGAATCATCCCGTTCGGGACGTGATTGGGGACAAGATCGACCTGACTTCGCAGAACCACGGGTTCGCCGTGGACGAGAAGTCGCTTTTGGGCAAGGTCCAGGTGACGCACGTGAACCTCTATGACGGCACGGTCGAAGGCATCGCCGCCCCGGACCTGCGCATGTTCGCTGTTCAGTACCACCCGGAAGACAGCCCGGGACCGCACGACAGCCGCTACCTCTTCCGCCGCTTCGTGCAGATGATCGAAGACGGCCGGGGTGCCGGCAGCCAAGGGAGCAGCGAAAGCAAGCGATGATTCAGCCGCAGATCGACACGTTGTTGCTCTACGCAGCGCCCCAGGTCGAAGAGATCCTGAAGGCGAAGCAGGAGTATTTCGCGCAGACGGGCGGCGAGGTCCACGAGGAGGACCGCTGCTACGAGGCGCGCATGCAGGCGTTCTTCAACTGGTACCTGCTCGACCGCAAGCTGCCCGACGGCCAGACCATGGTGGAGCACTTCCTGCGCGAGAAGGGCGCGGAGCTGAACGGGCAGGACAAGGACGTGATGCTGGGCTGCACCCAATCGCGGCTGTCGCTCTTCGAGTACCGCGGCACCGGCGGGCTCTTCTCGCGTCCGCCCAAAGGCTCGGTGCGGGTCCGAGACGTGACCACGGCCGAGGACTTCGACGTCACCGAGCGCCGCCAGATGCACGGCCTGGAGATCGGCGATCTCTTCGAGGCCCGCCTCGTGCCGCTGGGGCGCGCGTACCACTTTTCAACCAGCTTTACCTATCATCCGCGCGAGGCGCGCCGGGAGATCCTGCGCGAGGTGAAGCGGCGCAAGAAGACCGGCACCATCGACCCGCGCGCGCTGGTGTGGGAGCTGGAGCGGATGTCGCTGCAGCACGAGCGCTTCCGCAACGTGGCGCTGTCGGCCATCTACAACTTCGAGACGCCGTTCTTGTCCAAGCGCGTTCCCAAGGCTGGCGCGGCTTGAACGTAGCCGAGCTTCTCCCGCCGCCGAAGCCGCCGCAGCGGCCGTTCCCCTGGCGTTTGATGCTCGCGCTGCTGCTGCCGGCCGCGTCGCTCGCTGCCGGTACCGGACTGCAGCGATTGCTCGAGGGCCCCATTCCGGCCGGCGACGCCTCGCTGCGCTGGCTTCTCTTCTCCTGCGCTGCCGGCGTGCTGCTGGGTCTCGTCGCGGGGCTGATCCGGCGGCAGAAGGCGGCCTGGGTCTTGTACGGCGCGGCGGTCCCGTGGGTCGTGGCGGGCCTGGTGATGGCGGGCGTTCGCGCCGCCCGGCCCATCCGCGAGATGGTGGCCGACCACCGCGAGGCCGCCTGCCGCGCCGAGGGCCGCCCGGTCTGCACCGTCCGCGAGTTCCGGGCGCACTGCGAGAAGGGCGAAGCCACCGCGCTGGGCCAGCCGCGCTCGAAGACCTGCGGCGCGGACAGCTGCACCGCGCGCTGGCTCTACAAAGGCCCCTTCCGCCCCGACAACTACGTCGCCCCCGGAAGCATCCTCTGCTCGGTCGTCAGCGGCACCGACGGCCACCTCGCCCGCGCCTCCCT
>DATBAA010000043.1:0-4305 GCA_036271755.1 Myxococcales bacterium
GGCCTGGGCCATGCCCGGCTGCGCATCGCCGCGGTGATCAGCCGCGAGCCCGACAGCTCCACCGATCTGGCCAACCTCTTTCCCCACATCGTCATCCCGGAAGAGGACCTGGCCGCCACCGGCCTGGTTCAGCGCGGCAGCCGCATCCGCTGGCGCCTGTTGATCGCCGGCGATCGCGCTCCCATCGATACCTTTCGCGGCTTCACCAAAGAGCACTTGGGGCGCGGCCAGCTGCTCGAAGATGTTCGCGACGCGAGGCCCGAGGTGCGCGTCTCGCTCGAACGCAGCGAGCGGTTTCTCAAGCTCTCCGCGCTGCTCTCCGTCTTTCTCGCCGCGGCCGCGCTGGGCCTGGCCGCGCGCCGCTACGTCGACCGCCACCTCGACACCGTCGCGCTCCTGCGCACGCTCGGGCTCACGCAAAGCCAGATCCTCGCGCTCTTCCTGCGCCAATACGCAATGATTGCTTCGGCAACCGTCGTGCTGGGTCTGCTGCTGGGCTTCTCGGTGCAGTTCGCGCTGGCCGCGACGCTGGCCGGCCTCTTCCAGACAGCGCTGCCTCCTCCCGGTGTGCTGCCGGCGCTGCAAGGCTCGCTGGTGGCGCTGGTGCTGCTCTTTGGCTTCGGGCTTCCGCCCATTCTGCGGCTGCGCGGGGTCTCGCCGCTGCGGGTCTTCCGGCGCGACGAGCAGCCCAGGCGCGACGGTGCGTTTGCGTTCGGAGCAGGCGCGGCCGCGCTGCTGGGGCTCTTGATCTGGCAGGCGGGCGATGCGCGGCTGGCGGTGATCGTCATTCTCGGCCTGGTATCGACGGTCGCGCTCGCGGCGGGAGCGGCGTTTGGCCTCGTCTGGGCCCTGCCGAAGCTGCCGATACCGCTCTCTGGCGGCTTCCGCTTCGGCCTGCGCAACGTCGGCCGGAGGCGCGCGCTCTCGGTGGCGCAAGTGGTCGCGCTCAGCCTGGGAATGATGGCGCTGATGCTCCTGACGGTGGTCCGCGGCGACCTGGTCCGCGCCTGGCAGCGGCAGCTGCCTGCCGACGCGCCCTCGCGCTTCGTCATCAACATCCAGCCCGAGCAGCGCGAGCCTTTCGCGGCCTTCTTCACGCAGCACGGCCTCAAGCCGCCGGAGTTGGAGCCCATGGTGCGCGGCCGGCTGACCGCCATCAATGATTCCAAAGTCACCGCCGAAACCTATCCGGACGAGCAAGCGCGGCGCATGGTGGAGCGGGAGTTCAACCTCTCGTTCGACGAGGGCAACTCGCACATCGAGCACGGCCGGCCGCTCGACGACAACGCGCAGGAGTTCTCCGTCGAAGAGGGCCTGGCCAAGACGCTGCATCTGAAGCTGGGCGACAAGCTCACCTACGACATCGCCGGCAGCATCCGCACCGGCACCATCACCAGCTTGCGCAAGGTGGACTGGGGCTCGTTCCGCGCCAACTTCTTCGTCGTCGGCAGCCGCGCGCTCATTGGCGACGGGCCGGCCAGCTACATCACCAGCTTCTACCTGCCCGAGGAGCAGCGCGCGGTGGGCGACCAGCTCTCCAGGGAGTTTCCCACGCTGACGGTGTTCGACATCTCTTCCATCCTGGCCGAGGTGAAGACGCTCATCCAAAAAGCGCTGCGGGCCATCGAGGTGGTCTTTGCCTTCAGCGTATTGGCGGGTCTGGTGGTGCTCTATGCGGCGACGCTGGCCACCCAGAACGAGCGGCGGCACGAGGCGGCCCTGCTGCGGACGCTGGGCGCGAGCCGGAAGACGGTGGGCGAAGCGGTCAATGCCGAGCTGCTGCTGCTCGGCGGGTTGTCGGGATTGATCGCCGCCGCGGTGGCGCTGGGCGCGGGCGCGGCGGCCGCGCGCTTCCTCTTCGATCTGCCCATCAGCCCGAGCTACTGGCTGCTGCCGGCCGGGTTCGTCATCGGCGCCCTGGCCGCGCGCCTGGCCGCGAGCCCGCTCATCCGCGAAGTCTTGAAGACGCCGCCGCTGCGGGTGCTACGTTAGAGGCAGGCCGTCCTGCAGCGCATCGGTGGCGGGCGCCAGCCACCAGCGCGGCTCGCCCGAGGCGTGGCTTCCGAGCTTGCGCACGTCGATGCGCGCGATGGCGCCCCGCTTGAGATGCAGGCGAAGCGCCTGGTCGATGGGCAGCCCAGCGAGCGTCACGGCCAGGTCGCAGAGCAAGCGCTTGTGTCCAACCAGCACAATCGACTCCGCACCTAGATCGCAGAGCCGCTCGAGCAACAGCGGAACCCCGGCGTCGGGCTGCAGCTCGTCGATCACGCGCACGTCTTCGTGTCCCAGCGAGGCAGCCAGGATCTCAGCCGTCTGCACCGCGCGGAGCACCGGGCTGGTGCAGACCAGGTCGATCTCTTCGCCTAGAGAAGCAAACGCCCGGGCGCTGCGCCGGAAGCGCCGCCGGCCCTTTTCAGTCAGCCCGCGCAGGTGATCGGTGAACGCCTGCTTGCCGTCCGACTCCGCCGCGACCGCATGACGAACGAGATAGAGGCGCACCATTGCAAGCAATCCTGCGCGTCCAATATGGCGGTCAGGTAAACTTACCGTGTCTTCGCGGGCAAGACTTCGAACGGCCTCATCATCTCATTGGCCGCGTGCTCCAGCACATGACAGTGCCAGACATAACGGCCTGCATAGCCTTCGAAGTGGACGATGATGCGGGTGACCATCTCCGGCTGGGCTTGGACCGTGTCTTTCCAACCCACCTCGCCGAGCTCGGGCGGAAATGGGTCGCCAATCAATTGCATCTTCTTTTCGAAGCGGTAGCCGTCGATGTCGAACTTCTGCCGCTCGAGGATTTGAAAGCGGACCAGGTGCAGGTGAATGGGGTGGACGTCGCCCGTATAGTTGACGAGCTCCCAGATCTCGGTCGAGCCGAGCACCGGCTTCTCGCTCACCGGGTCGTGCCAGCGCTTCTTGTCGAGCAGCATGAACATGGCGTGCGTGGCTGGATCCTCGTACTCGTCCAACCCCAGCGTCCGCGTCTTCACCGAGGCCGAGCGCGGAATGCGCGGCACTTCGCGCAGCTTCGCCGGCGGCTGCCACTTCACGGCCACCGGCGCCGCCTTCACGCGAAACCGCATCAGCTGGAAAGCCTGGTTCATCAGGACCAGCTCTTTGCCGGCCAGCGGGCTGAAGTCGATCAAGACGTCCGCGCGCTCGGCGGGCGCCAGGCTGAAGGCCTTCAAAGGCACGGGCGCGGGCAGCAAGCCTTGATCGCTGCCGATCTGCTGAAAGGCCGTCCCGTCGGAGAGCGAGAGCAAGAGAAACCGCGCGTTGGAAGAATTGAAGACGCGGAAGCGATAGGCGCGGGGCTCGACTTCCAGATCGGGCGCGAGCTTGCCGTTGACCAGGATGGCGTCGCCGTACATCTCCGAGATCCAGGGCGAATCGTCCATGCCCGAGGTGGGGTATTGCAGCTGCCCGTCGACGTCGAAGATGCGATCGAAGATGAAGAGCGGAACCTCATAGGGCGCGCGCGGCAAGCCCAGCGCGTCTTCGTGCTCGTCGCGAATCAGATAAGCGCCAAAGAGGCCGGCATATTGATTCAGCCGTTCAATGCCCATGGCGTGGTCGTGATACCAGAGGCCCGCCGCTTCCTGCTGGTTGGGATAGTGGACCACGCGCGACTTTCCCGGCGGAAACCAGCGCTCCGGATAGCCGTCGCTCTGCGGCGGGACCCGCGCGCCGTGGACGTGGACGACGGTGCGCACCTCGGGAACTTCCTTGCCGGCGCCGCACAACGAGTGGTCGATGGGCAGAAAGTGCTTTGCCGGCAATTCGTTCTTCCATTCGATGTCGACTGACTTGCCCGAGCGGACCTCGAACGTGGGCCCCGGAACCGTGGTGCCATAGCTCCAGCAGCGCGTCGGCTTCAGATCGCGGTGCACTTGCGTCTCGATCTCGCGCATGGCGATTCGATATTTGCCGGAGGCCTCGGGCTTCGCGATGCTGGGAATGGGCAGGGCATCGACGAAGCGCGGCAGTCCGGCCGCGTAGAGCCCGCGTTTGATGGGCGCCGGCTGCACCTTCATGGCGTGCATGGGCACCAGCTGATCGGCGCCCAGAAGACGGCGGGCGCCGGTCCAAACCGCTAGACCGGCGCCGCGCCACAACAGTTGCCTGCGAGAAGAGCTCATTCCACCTTCGTTATATCGAGTTACTTCGGAATTTCGATGCCCATCTCCGGGTCGAGATAGAGCTTGCGCGGCGTCTCGGCCGTCAGGGTGGCGGTGCCGGTGGTGAAGGTGAACATGTTGTCGATGGGTCCGGCGATGGTGTCGAACGAGCCGCCCGGCTGGA
>DATBAA010000044.1:0-8157 GCA_036271755.1 Myxococcales bacterium
CGGAGTTGGCGATCTCGATCATCTGCATTCGCGCCAGCTGCACGTCCGCGTCGCGGGAGTTGACCAGCAGCTTCGCCGCCTGCGCCTGCGCTTGCGGCACGGTGAGCTGCCCGCGCGTCTGGGAAAAGACCGTCGCGTTCAGCGCCGGAATGATGTTGGGCCAGATGGGCTGATACGCATGCGCCGGCGTGTCTCCGCCGTGCGACTCCGGCCAGCCGGTCGGCGCGAGCAACAGCTTGCTCCACACCGAAGCCCAGGCGCCTTCCTGCACGGCCCAGAGCATCATGTTGAGCGCGGAGAGCAGCGGCACCAGCGCCGCCACCGCCGTGTCGAGCAGCGTTACCAGGCCCTTCAGCACTTGCTCGACGGAGGCGGCCACCTCCTGCACGAAGGGAATTCCCTTGAGCACGTCGAGCAGCGGCTTGAACCCGCCGTACATGAAGTGCACCCACGACAAATACGACGTGGCCGCCATGATGGAGGCGTAGTGCACGATCATCGCGCGATTGGTGTACGCGGTGTAGTTCAGCACGCGCGCTTCGACGGCCGCCTGCGAATACGCCGCCTCGTCGGCCGCCGCCTGCAGCTGCACCTTGTCGTAGAGCGCACGGCCCAGGTTGAGCGTGCCCAACACGCAGAGCATCAGGACCAGGCCGAAGATGGCCCCCAGCACCAGCGCCTGGCCGTCCTCCGAACTTTGCAGGGCTCGCAGGTTCATGGATGCGCCCACTTCAAGAACGGATTGGATTGCATGCGTATCGTGTAGAAGGCCTCGACCGGCAGGTAGAATTTGCCCAGCGCGCCCGCGGTGCGCAGCGCCGGCAGCTTCACTCCCTCCGGCGTGCCGTCATTGAAGGACTGTCCAGCCGCGGCCATCCACAGGCTCTGGATCACCTTGTTGGCGAAGGGCACCCGCAGCTCGTAGAGGTAGCGGACTTGAAGCGACAGCAGCGTCGCGTCCGTAGCGCCCGGCCGGACGTCGTCGAAGTCCAGCTCTTGCCCGTTCAAGTGCCCGCCCCACTTCGAGAACGCGTCCGCCGTCGGGTTCAGGATGAAGACCCGGATCTGCGAGAGCCCAGCGCCCTTCAACGCCAGGTCTTCGACCTTGAAGCGCGCGGCGGTGGCGGCGAGCTGCTCAAATGAGTCGGTGCGGCCGAAGGTGGGCAGCACCGCGAAGACCGCAGCGTCGTGCATGGGCCCGTCGGTGCCGCCGTTGTCCGTCCCGTTGTTCCCGCTCTGGACGATGCCGGTGCGCGCCGCCGCGAAGGCCGCGTAGTCCGCCATGAGCCGCGCCTGCTGCAGCAGGGCCAGCTGCAAGGTCATGAGAATGAGAAAGACCATCAGCGGCAAGAGAATCGCCGCCTCCACCACCGTCGATCCGTCTTCCCCCCGCAGCATGGTGACGCATTGTGCAGAAGCCGCGCCCAGAGCGGCATCGGTCGATCGACCGGTAGCCACGCGAAGCGTTTGCTGGCAGGCAACGTCTGGGCTAGAACCGCCGCCCGCTGCTGGGGCGTCGTCTAAAGGCAGGACGCGGGACTTTGAATCCCGCTATGATGGTTCGAATCCATCCGCCCCAACTCAAGAGCGCGATTTCATTGCGACTATGAGCTGATCGACACTCGCGGCGGACGGATGGCCGCTCCCCTGATCACGCTGGCGGCGTTCATCTCCGGCCGCGCCTTGGCCCGCGCCAGCAGCCACGCAGCCAACACGCAGATCGCCCCGCCCAGCGCCGCGGCATCGGACACCGACTCGCCGCGGACCAGGACGCCGAGGATCACCGAGACGATGGGGATGAGGAAGATGGGCGCCGAGGCCGCCGCCGCGCTGACCTTGCCCGCGACGTGCGTCATCACCACCGAGGCGAGCGCGGTGCCCAGGATGCCCAGCGCCAGCATGGAGGCCACGGGCGCGGCGCGGAGCTGCAGCTGCGCCATCGCCGGCGCGCCGAACGGAGCGGTCATGACGAGCGCCAGGCCCAGCGCGCGCCAGATCACCGGCAGCGCGCCGTTGCGCCGCTGCAGCGGTCCCGCCAGGTTGGCGGCCACTCCGTAGGAGGCCACCGCCGCGAGGATGGCGAGCGTGCAGAGCAGCTCGTTCGAGCCTTGCGACAGCGTCGGCGCGGCGATGAGGCCCAGGCCGACGAGGCCCACCAGCGTCGCCGTCAGCACCGGCCGCGAGGGCAGGCCGCGCGTCCAGAGGCTCGCGACCATCACCACGAAGAGCGGCGTGCCGCCGTTGAGCAGCCCGGCCAGCGCCGAGCTGACGTGCTGCTCCGCGTAGGGGAACATCGACAACGGAAAGGCGAACCAGGTCAGCGCCAGCAGCGCCACCTGCGGCCAGTCCTCGCGCCGCAGCGGCTTGCGGGCGGCCGGGAAGAGGCCCAGCGCCACGAAGCCCAGGGCGATGCGCGCGAAGGTCACCCCCATGGGCGGCAGGATGGTCAGCCCCTCCGCGATGAAGAGGAACGACGCGCCCCAGATGAGGCCCGGCAGGAACGTCAGCGCCAGCAGTTTGCGGTCCATGCGAAAGAAGACGCCCGAAGTCTGTTTCGGATGGCTGAATTGTTGTGCAAGGTATCCTTAAGTTAGACTGAACGAATGATCGACTTCGATCGCCTGCGCTGCCTCCACGCCGTCGCCACCCACGGCTCCGTCACCAAGGCCGCTATCGAGCTGCACCTCTCGGCCTCCGCGGTGTCGCAGCAGCTCTCGAAGCTCGAGGACGAGGTGGGGCACAAGCTGCTCGAGCCCAAGGGGCGCGGCATCCGCCTCACCGAGCCCGCGCTGATGCTCGCGGGACACGCCACCGCCATGCTGGCGATGCTGGAAAAGGCCAAGGCCGATCTCGAGGCGACGCAGACCGCCGTGCAGGGCGCCGTGCGGCTGGGCATCTTTCCCACCGCGGCCCGCGGCATCGCTCCCCGCGCCATCGTGCAGCTCAAGAAAGATCACCCGCGCCTGGAGCTCGCAATGCAGGAGCTGGAGCCGGTCGATTCCATCGGCCTGCTGTTGCGCGGCGACCTGGACGTGGCCGTCGTCCAAGACTGGTTCAACTCGCCGCTGGTGCTGCCCAAGGACACCGAGCGGCGCGATCTCTTCGACGACCAGGCCGACCTGATCGTGCCCAAAGGACATCGCCTCGCCAAGCGGCGCGTCGCCGACCTGGGCGAGCTGGTGGCGGAGAAGTGGATCAGCTGGCAGCACGGCTCGCTCTGCCACGACTGGCTGGTGCTGACGCTGCGGATGAGCGGCATCCAGCCGGAGATCGTTCACACCGCCGCCGAGCATCCGACGCAGCTCGCGCTGGTGGCCGCTGGTCTGGGTGTGGCCGTGATTCCACGTCTAGGCCGCGGACCGCTGCCCAAAGGTGTCAGCGCGGTGCCGGTGCGGCCGTTGCTCTCCCGCCGCGTCTACGCCCTTTGGCGGAGCGCCGACTCGCGCCGACCCGCCCTCCAGGCCGTCCTCGCCGCTCTGGAGAGCGCTGGTGACCACTTCCGAACGTAGCCCGCCGGGCTACGACTTTGGCCCTTCCCGAAAGTGGACATCACGAAATTGTCGCTTGTAGTGCTCCACTTGTGTTCAACGTGATGGTGAGCACATTGCCTCCCTGTGGCGTAGGGCCGCAGGTTGGAAGGAGCAAACCGATGCAAAGCCCGATCGACGAGACCGCCCAAGGGTCGGAGATGGCGCTGGTCTGGACGCTGCTGGTGGCAGCTTCCGCGCTGGTGTGGCTCATCCCGCTCTTGCTGAAGTAGTCAGCGGGCAGCGAGGGCCTGGACCGCGAACGTGGCGAGCCAATGCTCGCCCTCGTAGGACCCGGTTTCGATGTGCGGCAGAGATGCCTGCGCGTGCTCTTCCGCCAGCCGTGCGAGCTCCGGCCTGTGCAACGCCTTCGACAACGTGAACAAGCAGCGCGCCCGCGACAGGTTCAGCCCGTCGAGGTGCACGATCTTGGGGTCGGTCCGGTCCGCCACCACCGCCGGCGTCAGCTGCAGGTGCGGCAGGAACTTCGCGAACCACGCCTTGAACTCCGCCGCGGGCAGCACGCGCGACATCAGCGCGGCCTCCTCGAGCAGCGGCGAGAGAAAATCCTCGCCACCCGGCTCCCAGCCGATGGGCGCCGCGCGGTCGGCCAGGAAGTATTTCCGCGCCCGCTCGCGAATCATCTGCTGCAGCGTCTCGTCCGGATAGTCGAAGATCATCGACAGCGAATAGGCGGTGTTCGGATGGACGCCGGTGCGGATGGGATAGGTCTGCTTGGGCAAGAACGCCTTGAACTGCCCGGCGACCACGTCGGCCAGCGGCTGCAGTCCCGCGGCCCAGCGGCGCGCGTCGGGGTTGTCCCAGGCGCGCAGCTCGGCCGAGAGCTTGAGCAGCCACGCCCAGCCGTAGGTGCGCTCGAAGCTGCGGCGGTTGGGCTGCCCGAAGTACGCCACCTCCTGCGCGATGACCTCCGGCGCGAAGTGCTCGTCGAAGAGCGCGCGGATCTGCTGCGCCTCGGGCATCTGCGGGTACTGCCGCAAGAGCGTCGCCAGCATCCAGTGGCCGTGCACCGACGAGTGCCAGTCGTAGCAGCCGTAGAAGGCCGGGTGCAGCACCTTGGGACCCAGCACCTCGGCCGGCCCGTTCATGGTGTGGTCCAGCTTGTTCGGATACTCCTGCCGCACGCACTTGAGGGCCAGGTGCGAGAAGTCCGAAGCCTGTGAAACATTGAGCGCCAAGGTCACCGCCACCATCCAGGTCATCGGCCGACTGTATACCGCTCGACGACGAAGCTGAGCGCCCAGCGCCGCTTGTGATAGATCGCGCGGCCCTATGGGTCTCGCAATCGGCATCGTCGGCTTGCCCAACGTCGGCAAGAGCACGCTCTTCAACGCACTCTCCGGGGCGTCCGTCCTGGCGGCGAACTATCCCTTCGCCACCAAGGACCCCAACGTCGGCATCGTCCCCGTGCCCGACGAGCGGCTGGGCAAGCTCGCGGCTTTGTACAAGCCGAAGAAGACCACCTACTCCGCGCTCGAGTTCGTCGACATCGCGGGCCTCGTGAAGGGCGCCTCCAAAGGAGAAGGCCTGGGCAACCAGTTCCTCGCCAACATCCGCGAGACCGACGCGGTGGCGCACGTCCTGCGCTGCTTCCACGACCCGGACGTGGTGCACGTCGACGGCGGCGTCGACCCGGAGCGCGACCGCGACGTGGTCGAGACCGAGCTGGCGCTGAAGGATCTGGAGACGCTGGACAAGAAGCGGGACCGGCGCGTCAAGGAGACCAAGCAGCCCGGAAAGCCCGGCGACGAAGCCAAGGCCGACGTCGCGGTCTACGACAAGCTCAAGGTCGCGCTCGAGGCGGGAAGGCCCGCGCGGAGCGTGGTCTTGAATGACGAGGAGAAGCCGCGCGCCAAAGAGCTCTTCTTGCTCACTTCCAAGCCCATCCTCTATGTCGCGAACGTCGACGAGGCCCAGTTGGCGGCCATCGACACCGACCCGCTGGTGGGCAAGGTCAAGGCGCTCGCGGCCAAGGAGGGCGCGCGCTTCGTCGCCATCTGCAGCAAGGTCGAGGCGGAGATCCAGCAGCTTCCCGCCTCCGAGCGCGCCGACTTTCTCGCCACGGTGGGGCTCTCCGAGCCGGGCCTCAACAAGCTGGTGCGCGAGGGCTTCACGCTGCTCGGCCTGCAGAGCTACTTCACTGCCGGTGAAGACGAGTGCCGCGCCTGGGTGGTGAAAAAGGGCGCCAAGGCCCCGCAAGCGGCGGGCGTCATCCACACCGACTTCGAGCGCGGCTTCATCAAGGCCGAAGTCATCCGTTGGGACGAGCTTTTGAAGTTCGGCTCGGAGTCCGCCGCCAAATCCAAAGGCGCGCTCCGGATTGAAGGCAAAGAGTACGTCGTCCAAGACGGCGACGTGATGCACTTCATGTTTAACGTCTGAGGCTTCTCAGAATGTGGCGGGCACGTCGAGCTTCTGGACGATGTTGCCGGACTTGTCGACCAGCTGCAGCTCGACGTTGCGGCGGCCGCGCGGGCCCGAGACGCGGCCGATGGCGGTGAGCTGCGGATCGTTCGCGACGCGGAAGTTCGGAACGGTGTCCAGCGCGGCGCGGATCTCGTCGGCCAGCAATTTGGCCAGCTCAGGCTGCGTTCCTGGCCCGGGCTCCAGCGACTCGACGTTGATCTTCAATGGCACGGCAGTGAGCTGATCTCCCCGGGTGATGGCCGCGCCCGGGTCGTTCTTGCTCCGCCCGCTGCAGCCGCCGCCCGCCGTGCCGTTCATGAGGAAGAAGCCCTTGCGGGTCATCTGGCCGGTGACCTCGTCCTTGCCGTCGATCTCGAAGAACTGCCCCGCGAACGGCTGCGCGCCAGAGAAGTTGCACGTCAGGCTGCCGTTGGGCAGCGACTCGACGACCTTTCCAGAGAGCTTGGGAAAGCGCATCGCCAGCGACCGCGCGAGCCCGCGCGCGGAGTCCTTCACCTGCGCGTTGTCGAAGTCGCCGACGATCTCGGTCGAACCCGAAGCGCCCTTGCCGCCGGCGAGCTTGTCGGCCATGCGCGAGGCCAGCTGCTTCGCTCCGGCTTGCAGCTGGCTGAGCGTGCCCAGGGTCACGCTGTCGGCAAAGACCACCTGCGCGGTCGAAGAGTCCATCGCCTGCAACGTCAGCGACAGCGAGCGCCCGCTCGGCTGCACGCTGCCGGTGGCGAGGTATCGGGCTCCCACCAACTGGGCCACCTTCACCTGCGAATCGTCGCTGACAGCGCCCGACATGGAGAGCGCCTGCTCCTTCATCACCCGCGCGATCTGCTGCCGCTCTACGACCTGCAGCCGGCCGTCATTCACCAGCTGAGAGGTGATGGCGTCGTTCATTTCAGCGGCCTGAGACGCCGTGGCCCCATTTCGCGCCTCTATGGATGCGACCGCCAACGTCTGTGCGGGCGCTTGAGCGAGGGCCGATTGCGCGAACGCAAAGGCGAGTATCGAAGGGATAAAGCGCATGTGGTTCCTGCTACCTTGACCACGCTCTCTCCGCAAGCGGCCACGGAAGTTGACCCTTGCTCTCCGCCGATGTTAGCGATCGTACGTAACTCGCTGCGCTTTCGGGGAAAACCATCATCATGAAGAAACTGTCCAACACGGCTTGTGGCCTTTGCGGTGTGTTCGCCGCCGCGCTCTTGTCCGCTTGCGGTTCCGTCGCCGTCCGCGTGCCCGTGCTCAAGCCCGCGGAGATCAACATGGCCAGCTACCAGTCGGTGGGCATCGGCACCATGACCGGCAACGCCAACACCGCCGTCTCCGACGCGCTCGAAGAGGCCCTGGTCAACAGCCAGCGCTTCACCGTCGTGGACCGGCAGCACATGAGCCAGATCATGAAGGAGCTGCAGCTCTCCTCCACCGACCTGGCCGACGGAAAGTCCGCGGCGAAGCTCGGCAAGGTGGTCACCGCCGGCGCGCTCATCTTCGGCGACACCACCGTCACCTTCCGCGAGACGCCCAGCGAGTCCAAGTACCAGGACGACAAGAAGGTCTCGCACAGCATCAACTCCCTCAAAGGCGAGGCGTACGTGCGCGCCACCTTCAAGGTGGTGGACGTCTCCACCGGCCGCCTCCTGGTCGCCAAGACCTACGAGGAGCGCCGCGACGACACCAACCGCGCCATCGACAAGCGCCCCGAGCCGGTCGATCGCCGCGGGCTGGAGACGGCCGCGCGCCAGGCGGTGGTGGCCCGCTTCATGAAGGCCATCGTCCCGCATCAAGAGTACATGGAGGCGAACTTCCAGAAGGACGGCGATATCCCCCAGCTGGAAGGCGGCATCGGCTACGCCCAGCGCGGCGACTGGAAGCAGGCGCAGCAGACCTTCAACGACGCCGCGCAGGACGCGGAGAAGAACGTCAAGCTGAAGGCCGGCCAGATCGCCAAGTGCTACTGGAACCTCGGCCTCAGCTACGAGTACGCGGGCGACTACGACAAGGCCAACGACATGATCAACAAGGCCTACAAGCTGTCGAACGACACCAACATGCTGAACGAGCTGGACAACGTGAAGCGGCTCCAGGCGGACGCGAAGCGGCTCGCCGATCAGGTTGGCGCGGAGGCGGCCGGTGGCAAATAAGGCTTGGCTTCTCCTGCTCGCGGCGGCGCTCTTTGCCTGCGCGGGTGAGAAGC
>DATBAA010000045.1:0-2545 GCA_036271755.1 Myxococcales bacterium
CGATCGCGACGGTGGGTGGGCTCTCCTGCTATCGCCTGCCACTCTGGCACTACACGACGCCGCTCGCGGCGAAGCCCGGAGAGCTGCGGCAGGCGCGGCGGTGGGTGCTTTTAGGCACCTTTCTCGATCGCCTTGCCGGCTGAACCGCGCGGTCACATCCTCTATGGATGGGGGGCGTCACCGCACTTCTCGCGCTCGCGCTGGCCTCGCCCATGGGGCAGAAGCTGGCGCGCCACGCCGGCCAGCTGGTCGGCCACCATTCATTGAGCGAAGTGACGAGCGCTTACCCGGACGACTGCTCCGGCTTCGTCCGCTACGTCTACGCCAGCGCGGGCTTGTCGCTGGCTCCCGAGGCGCGCGGCGACGGCGGCAGCGTGGCCGCGGCGCTCTATCGGCAGCTTCGCCCCGCGATGCGCCACCGCACGGCGCGGCCGGGCGATCTGGTCTTCTTCCGCAACACCTGGGACCGCAACCAGGACGGCAAGCTGGACGACGGCATCACCCACGTGGGCGTCGTCGAGGTGGTGGACGGCAAGGGCAACGTCAGCTTCGTCCATCGCGATCACCAGGGCATCGTCCGCTCGCGCATCGATTTGCGTCACCCGCACGTGCAGCGCGACGAAGAGCGCGTGCACAACGACGTGCTCCGGCGCAAACCGCAGCTGAGCACCGGAGATCTATTGGCGGGCTTCGCGGCGCCGCGCGGGCTCAAGCAGCGAGCCGGGAGGCGTAGCGCCGCGGTGAAGTCCCGAAAGCAGACTTGAACGCGGCCACGAACGCGCTCTGGCCTCGATAGCCGGCTCTTTCGGCTGCGACCTTCAGCGGCTCTCCCAGCAAGATCTGCTCGAGCGCGCGCAGCATCCGCGCGTGCAGCCGCCACTGGAAGAAGGTCATGCCTGTCTCGGCGAGAAAGCGCCGCTCCAGCGTTCGCGCCGAGAGGCCGATGCCGCGGGCCAGCGCGGGCGTGCCCGGGCGGCCGTCGTCTTTGGCGAGCCTCTTCGTCAGCTCTTGCAGCGGCGCGGACCACGGAGCCGGCAGGTTGAGCGGCGGAATCTGGAGCTGCTGCAGCTCTTCGCGAATCAGGAATGCCATGGATTTTTCGGCCGCGCGCCGCTCGTCGAGAGCGCCCAGGCTGGTGGTGCGCAGGATCAGCTCGCGCAGCAGTGGAGAGACGGTCATGGCGCTGCACTCTTTGGCCGTTCCTTTGCCAAACGACGGCCGCAGATAGAGCGTGCGCAGCTCGCTCTGGCCGGTGAAGCGAATGGCGTGCTCGCTCTCGGCCGGCACCCAGACCGCGCTCTGCGGCGGCACCACCCAATGGCCGCGCGGGGTCGCCACCGTCATCACGCCCTTGATGGCGAAGATGAGCTGATGCCACGAGTGCCGGTGCCGCTGGATCTCGTAGCCGCCCGGCAGACCCGCCGACGACGAGCGGATGAGCAGATGTTTCTCGTCTCTGGGCGTCCGCCGCTTTTGCGACATCGATTGCCAGAATAGCGCACTTGCGGCACGCGTGCGAGGCGGCCTAGAAGGCTGGGCATGGCCAACAACCTCGCCTCCTTTGCCATCCACTGCGACGACGTCCCCCGCGCCCGCAAGTTCTACGAGAAGGTCTTCGGCTGGAAATTCGAGCCGTGGGGTCCGCCGAACTTCTATTTGATCCACACCGGCGATTCCAAAGACCCGGGCATCCAAGGCCTGCTGCAGGAGCGCCATGAGAAGCGCAGCGGGACGGGCTTGAACGGCTTCGAGTGCACCATCGCCGTCGACGACCTGGACGCGATCCTCGCGGCAGTCGAACCGGCCGGCGGCAAGGTCGTCATGCAGAAAGCGACCATCCCCACCGTGGGCACGTTGATTCGCTTCCTCGACACCGAGGGCAACGACGTGGGCGCCATGAAGTACGAGTCGCCGCCCCGCACCTGACTTGCTTCCCGCCGCCGCAACCGGTAGCGCAATGGAATGGACGAGACCATCATCGTCGGAGCGAGCGCCGCGGGCCTGTCCACCGCGGCGGCGCTGCGCAAGCTGGGGCGGCCGTTCCGGCTCTTGGAGAAGGCGCCCAACGTCGGCGCGGCCTGGCGCAATCATTACGACCGGCTGCACCTGCACACTTCGAAAGGCCTCTCGGGTCTGCCGGGGCTGCCCATGCCGGCGGACTATCCGAAGTACCCGTCGCGCGAGCAAATGGTGGCTTATCTCGAAACCTATACAAAGCATTTCGAGCTCACTCCGGAGTTCTTCGTCACCGTGAAGCGCATCGCGCGCGGTAAGGAGGCGTGGTCGCTCGAGACCACCTCCGGCAACTTCACTGCTCGCCACGTGGTCATCGCCACCGGCAACACGCGCGTGCCGTTCGAGCCGTCGTGGCCCGGGCAGGAGCAGTTCAAGGGGCCGCTCCTGCACAGCTCGAAGTATCGCAGCGGTGCGTCGTTCAAAGGGCAGCGCGTGCTGGTCATCGGCTTCGGCAACTCGGGCGGAGAGATCGCCATCGACCTGCACGAGCAGGGCGCGAAGCCGGACCTGGCGGTGCGCAGCGCGGTCA
>DATBAA010000046.1:0-6633 GCA_036271755.1 Myxococcales bacterium
CGCAGGTCATCGTCATGACCGGCTACGGCACGGTGGAGAGCGCGGTGGAGGCCATGCAGCTGGGCGCGCTCGACTATATTGCCAAGCCGTTCAAGGAGGAGGAGCTCTTGCTGCGAGTCGAGAGAGCTTTGGAGAAGCGGCGGCTGCTGGTCGACGTGGGCCTCTTCGGCGACGACTTCCGCAAGCGCTACCAGCTGGACGCGCTGGTCGGACGGTCGGCGCCCATGCGCGATCTGCTCACCAAGATCGTCCGCGTCGCGCCCACCGACGCCACCGTCCTGATCACCGGCGAGAGCGGCACTGGAAAAGAGTTGATCGCGCGCGCTATCCACGCCAACTCCAAGCGCTCCCAGCGGCCCTTCGTGCCGGTGAACTGCGCCGCCATCTCCGAGCAGCTCCTGGAGAGCGAGCTGTTCGGCCACGTGAAGGGAGCCTTCACCGGCGCGGTCAAGCTGCGCCAGGGCCTCTTCGAGGACGCCAAGGGCGGCACGTTCTTCTTCGACGAGATCGCAGAGACCACGCCCGCGTTCCAGGCGAAGCTCCTGCGCGTCATTCAAGAGCACGAGATCCGCCGCGTGGGCGACAACGCTTCGATTCGCGTCGACGTCCGCGTCATCGCGGCCACCAACCAGGACCTGCGCGCCTCCATCGCCGACAAGCGCTTCCGCGAGGATCTCTTCTATCGCCTGAACGTCGTGCCGCGGACCGCGCCTCCGCGGCGCGAGCGCCGCGAGGACGTGCCTCTGCTGGCGCAGCACTTCTTGACCAGCTTCAACCAGCGCAACGGAACGCGGCGGTCTTTGACGCAGGGCGCGCTGGCGCGGATGCTCTCACACGATTTTCCAGGCAACGTCCGCGAGCTGGAGAACCTGGTCGAGCAGGCCGCCGCGCTGGCCCGCGCCGACGAGATCGATTCGGACGACGTGCTCCTGGACAAAGCGCCGCCGCAGCGCCGGGCCGACATGCCGCCGCGCACGCTGGCGCAGCTGATCGACGACGCCGAGCGGCGCGCCATCGAGACCGCCATCGACCGCAACGGCGCGCTGGAGAAAGCCGCCCGCGAGCTCGACGTGTCGACGACGACGCTGTGGCGGAAGATGAAACGCCTCAACATCCGCAAGGATTAAGCGTGGCGTTTCACGAAGTCGTCGATGAGCTCGCGCGCAATCGAGAGCTTCGGCGGCACCGTCGGCAGCTTGCCGGGCTCGAACCAGCCGGGCTCCGCGATCTCACCGTCATCGGGGTTCAACTCACCTGCCGCCCACTGCGCGGTGAAACCAATCATGAGTGAGTTGGTAAAGGGCCACGGCTGGCTGCCGAAGTAATGGATCTCTTTGACTTCGATGCCGGCTTCTTCGCGAATCTCGCGCGCCACGCACTGCTCCAGCGTCTCGCCCACTTCGACGAAGCCGGCCAGCACGGAGAAGAAGGGCATGTTGGCGCGGGCGTTGCGCGCGAGCAGCACCTTGCCGTCGCGCTCCACCAGGCAGATGACCGCGGGCGACAAACGCGGATAGGCGTGGAAGCCGCAGCGGGTGCAGACGCGCATTCGCTCGGTGGCGGAGCGTTCGGTGGGCGCGCCGCAGCGGCCGCAGAAGCGGTGGTCGCGGTCCCAGGCCACGAGGCCCAACGCGCGGCCGGCCACGCCGAACTCGTCGTCCGACAGTCCTCCGAAGAGCTGGCGCAATGAAACCAATTCGGTGCCGGCGGGCGTCTCGCCCTCCGCGAGGCCGCGCGCGAAGCAGGCCTGGCCGTCGAGCGTGCCGATGACGATGGCGTCGCCCGCGGGGCCCATGGGTGCGCGCAGCCCGCGCTCGTCGCGCACGACGCAGAGCGCGAGGCCTTTGACCACGAAGAGCCGCCCTTCGGTCTGCGTGGTGCTGATGGTGGGCGCGAACATCACTTCTTCTTCGGGGACTTCGCAGCGGCCTTTGCCGGCTTGTCGGCCTTCGTGGGCTCGTCTGCGGCCTCGCCCTTGAGCGCCGCCAGGACCTTGTCGACGTGACCGTCCACTTTGACCGGCGACCAGACCGCCGCGATCTTGCCGTCCTCTCCGATGAGATACGTCGAGCGGATGGTGCCCATCGACTTGCGGCCGTAGAGCGTCTTCTCCCCGAACGCCTCGTACTCCTTGGCCGTCTCGTTGCCCTCGTCGCTGAGCAGCGGATAGGGCAGCTCGTACTTCTCGCGAAACTTGTCGTGCGAAGCGATGGTGTCCTTGGAGACGCCGTAGACCAGCGCTCCCTGGCTCTTCACGCGGGCGAGGTTGTCGCGAAAGTCGCAGGCCTCGCGCGTGCAGCCGGGCGTGTCGTCCTTCGGATAGAAATAGAGGACGACCTTCTTGCCCTTGAGCTCCTTGAGCGAGACGGTCCTGCCCTCGGTCGAGGGCAGCTTGAAGTCCGGAGCTTTGGTTCCGACGGTGAGCGCCATGGGGTTAGACTACCTGCGTGGCCAAGAAAGAGAAGCCGTTCAACAACCCTTTCGACGCGGTGAAGCTGCCGCCCAAGCGTGAGGCCCCTCCGGCGCGGGCGGCGCCCAAGCCCGTGGCGGCCCCGCGACACAACGCCGCCTTGAGCGAAGACGAGCTCTGGTCGATGGCGGTGGACGGCGCCGACCCGCTGGTGGACCGCAGCCATCGCATCAAGCCCGCGCCGCAGCCTCTGTCTCTGCCGCCGCAGCACCTCGATCCGGACCTGGTGGCCTACGACGAGCTGCGCGCGCTGGTCACGGGCGAGGTGCCGTTCGACATCTCGGACACCGACGAGTTCATCGAAGGCTGCGCGCGCGGCTTGGATCACGGAGTCCTGCGCAAGCTCCGCCGCGGAGACTTCTCCGTCCAAGGCCACGTCGACCTGCACGGCCTGGTGAAAGACGAGGCCAAGCTCGAGCTCGAGACGTACCTGGCCACCGCTCGTCAGTCCGGAAAGCGCTGCGTGCTGGTGGTGACCGGCCGCGGGCTGCATTCGAAGGACAATGTCCCGGTGCTGAAGGATGCCTTGAAGCGCTGGATGGGCACCGGCCGCTTCTCGCGGCACGTCCTCGCCTTTGCCACCGCTCGCCCGCACGACGGAGGCGCAGGCGCCGTCTATGTGTTGCTTCGCCGACTATGATTTCTAGCCTTCTCTTTATTCGTTTCGTGGTTCCGACGATTGCGGTTGGTGCCGCCGTGCTGATCGCGGCGCGCGCGCTCTCTTGGAATCGCCAGCGACGCAAGAAACTCGTCGCGAACGCTTACCGACGAGCTTATGGAAGGAACAGCGCTTCCGAATTTGACGGCTGGGCTGACGAGGGATCGTGGCCAGATCCGTAGTCGAAAGTCGGGCGCTTTGATATGATGTGTACGATGGTGGCGAGCACAAACCTTCGCGAGCTTGGTCTTCGCCTGCGCAAGCGGCGAACGGAGGCAGGGCTGTCCGAAGAACAGCTCGCAACGTTAGCTGAATTGGCTCCCGTGGCACTGCGGACCTTTGAGGAAGGAAGCGGAAATCTTGGAGCGGCTCATCTTCTGAGAATAGCTCGAGTACTGGGAGTGCCGGGAGCACAGTTCCTCTCGGTGCAAGTTTCCGAAACCACGGCCAGGCCCGAACCTGCTGTCTTTCTGCGCTCTCTCGGTCTCGCCGATCTCAACGACATCGATGCAGAAACGATTGCGCACGAGATTCGAAGAGCCGGAGCCTTTGTTGAATTGGGGAAATTGCTTAATGCTCCCAATCTCTCAAGGCAGTTCAATGGGCATCCTGCGCCGGCTGCCAAGCCATATCTGGCAGGTTACCGATTGGCCGAGCTTGTTCGAACTGAGCTCGCTTCCGCGACAGGCGGGCGATTGCAATCTACCGGCCCGCTTCGCAATTTGCAGCGGCTCACGGAAGAGATTTTCAACATCCTGGTTGTGAGTCTGGGCTTTTCGAAAGACCGGCTTCAGGGCGCGTCTGCCCGGTCAGGGCCCGCACGGGTCGTCGTGATGAGCCGAACACTTCGTTTCGAATCGACCCGTCGGTTCGTGCTTGCCCACGAACTGGCGCACCACTTGTTCGACCTGAGCGAGAATGGCGCCACGCTGGACACAGAGATGAGCGGCCGCTTCCTTCTCGACAATAGTGCCGAGGAGAAAAGGGCAAATGCGTTTGCGGCAATGTTTCTCATGCCGGAAGGAGATGTCAGAAGAGTTTTGGGACCTCCTGCGATCATCTCGAGCGTCGAAACTGCCCGTTCGGTGGTCAACCAGCTTCGAACATTGTACGGAGCAAGCCCGGAAGCAACGGCATGGCACATGTTGAATCTGAGGTACCTGGCTGACGACGAGATGGTTCGCGAGGTAATCGCTTGCTCCTGGGCCGACGTGGGGGGATTCGAAGAAGAACCGCTCTTGGATGGATTGGAGCGCCGCGCACGAGAGGCAATTGCCAAAGGCATCATTACGACCGGCAAGGCACGCGAGCTTCTCGATATCTCCGCGGATACTCAATTGCCAGGGCTGGAATGACCGCAGAAGTGCAGAGGGATATCTTCGCGCTGGACGCGGACGTCATCATCGCTCTCCGACAGCTATCGCTGCACGAGGAGATCACCAAAACCGCCAGATGGCCGGTCGTGGTCACCGATATCGTGTGGAGCGAAGTTACCGCGACAAAGGCACCAGGATTTGATCGGGGGAGCTTGCTCCTCAGGTCCTGGGCAGGTTCCGCCACTGAGTTGCTTCCAGACACTGTAGAGGCAGATGCGCTGGCGGCACTCTTGGCACGACCCGGAGGGGCCGGCGCAGGGGAGAGCTCTATTGTAGCTTATGCCCTTCACCACTCTGAGGTTGTTCCCGTACTACGAGACGGAGTCGCCTTTCGGCTGGCCGCGGAAGAGCTACCCGGACGCAAGCTACTGGGTCTACATGGCCTGCTTCAGGCTCTTATGGAGCTGAACATTCTTTCGAGCATCCTCGCGCGCAAGATTTCGAGCACGTATACCCGGCAAAATCCAGGACATCACGCGCCGCTGTGGTGGTGAGAACGAGATACTCGCGCTACGCGATGAGCTCGGAGAATTTTTTCAGGTCGATGTTGCCGCCGGAGACGATGCAAACGATTGGGCCCTGGCCGGCTTTGCCGGTCAAAGCTGCCGCGAGGGGCATGGCGCCGGCGCCCTCGGCGATGACGCGAGACTTCTCTGCCATCATTTTCAAGGCCTTCTTCGTCTCTTCAAGGGTCACGACGATGACTTCGTCGAGCACGGGCTTCATGCGCTCCCACATCCTCGGGAAGACGCTCTGGCCGCCCGCGCCGTCGACGAAGGACGGCTTCCAGTCGGTGAACTTCTGCGGTGACCCGGCCTTCATCGTCAGCGACGTCGGCGCGGCTGTCTCGGGCTCGACGCCGAAGATCCTCGCGGAAGGCCGCAGCGCCTTCAAGACGCTGCCGACGCCGACGACGAGCCCGCCGCCGCCGATGCTGGCGATGACCGCCGAGACATCCGGGCAGTCTTCGAGAATCTCCAGGCCCATCGTCCCGTGGCCCGCGATGAAGTTGTGGTCATCGAACGGGTGCACGAACGTGCCGGTCAGCCCGGGGAAGACGTGCTCGCCAAGCGCCTTCCACGCCACCTCGAACGGTACGGGAATGACGTTCGCGCCCAGCGCGCGCATGCGGTCCATCTTCGCCTGCGGCGCGGTCTCGATGGCCACAACCGAGCACGGCACTCCAGCCTTCCGCGCCGCATAGGCCACGCCCTGCCCCGCGTTGCCCGCGCTGATGGTCCAGACGCCGCGGCTCCGCTCCGCGTCCGAGAGCATGGCCACCGCGTTCGCGGCCCCGCGGAGCTTGTACGCATTGATGGGCTGCAGGTTCTCCAGCTTCAGCCGGATATCGGGAAACCCCGGCCCCAGCTCGACCTTGAGCAGCGGCGTGCGGACGATGGTCCCGGCGATGCGGGCCTGGGCGGCGCGGACTTCCGACAGTTCGATGGGTCTCACGGTCTCGAGGGCCATGCGCGACCTTCTACACCATTGATCCGGCCGATGCTTAGCGTGTAGGCTAAGTATCGATGAAGATCTCGCAGGCCAGGATCCAGGCTGTCTTCGAGGCGCTCGCCCACGAGGCGCGGCGCAACATCGTGCTCATGCTCAACCAGCGCGGCGGCGAGCTGCCGTCCGGCTTCCTGGCCGCGCGCTTCCAGCACAGCTGGCCCACCACCACCCGCCACCTGGGCGTGCTCGAGTCCGCCGGTATCATCTCCGTGCGCCGCGAGGGCCGCGGCAGCTTCTATCGCTTGAACCCGGAGCTTTTGCGCGAAGTGTTCGGCGCCTGGCTCCGCTACCTCGAACCCGCGGGACCGGACCTCACCTGGGCGTCCACCGGCCCGCGCACCACCGACGCCCTTCGAGATCGGGAGCCAGAAAATGCCGGACACGCCAAAGATCTTTCGCGTCACGCTCGAAGTGTCGAACCTGGACGAAGCGGCAGCGTTCTACGCCCAGCTCCTCGACGCAAAGGGAAAGCGCCATCCCGGCGCGCGTCACTACTTCGACTGCGGCGGCGTCATCCTGGCGGTGATTGACGTCAGCATAGGCGGCCTCGCGCCCACGCCCGGCCCCAAGTCGCTCTACCTCGCGGTCAAAGACCTGGACGCGGTCCACGGCCGCGCCAA
>DATBAA010000047.1:0-12427 GCA_036271755.1 Myxococcales bacterium
GCTCGGAAGACGTCTGAGACATTTGCTCGCGGCCGGACGTTTGCTCGTGGCCGGCGTTCATGGCCTCGCGGAGGCCGGCGACCAAGGCTTCGAAGTCGCGCGCGCTCTGCAACGATCCCGTGGCGGCCTCGGGAAAGATCAGCAGCGCCACCTCGACCGCGGCCGCCGGCATGGCCTCGACTTCGCGGATGGCGGCGAGCGCGTCGTCCCCGGCCAGCAGGACGCGGCGGTGGAGCTTGCCCTCCTCGCGGCAGCGGCGGGCGAAAGGGCACATATGCAAGGCTTCCACGAAGCTATGCAGGTAGCGATCGCTGCGGGCCAACGCAGCCGTGGCGATCTTCGTGCGCTCCATGCTAGACGAGCGCCCCAATGCCCCGACGCAAGGATCTGAAGTCCATTCTGCTCCTGGGGTCTGGCCCCATCATCATCGGTCAGGCCTGCGAGTTCGACTACTCCGGCGTGCAGGCGTTGAAGGCCCTGCGAGAGGAGGGGTACCGCACCATCCTCCTCAACTCCAACCCCGCGACCATCATGACCGACGCGGAGTGGGCCGACCGCACGTACATCGAGCCGCTGACGGTCGAGGCGGCTGAGCGGATCCTCGAGGCGGAGAAGCCCGACGCCATTCTGCCCACCATGGGCGGCCAGACGGCCTTGAACCTGGCGGTGGCGCTGGCCAAGAGCGGCATTCTCGCCAAGCACAACTGCCAGCTGATCGGCGCGCAGCTGGACGCCATCGAGAAGGCCGAGGACCGGCAGCGCTTCAAGGACTGCATGACCTCCATCGGAATCGACGTTCCGAAATCTGGAGTCGCGCACAACCTGGACGACGTGCAGCGCATCGCGGCCGAGCTGGGGTTTCCGCTCATCTTGCGGCCGTCGTTCACGCTGGGCGGCCTGGGCGGCGGCATCGCCTACAACCGCGAAGAGCTGGAGGAGATGGCGGCGCGGGCGCTCGCGTACAGCCCCACGCACGAAGTGCTGGTCGAAGAGTCGGTGCTGGGCTGGAAGGAGTTCGAGCTGGAGGTGATGCGCGACCGCGCGGACAACGTGGTCATCATCTGCAGCATCGAGAACATCGACCCGATGGGCGTGCACACCGGCGACAGCATGACGGTGGCTCCGGCGCAGACACTGAGCGACGTCGAGTATCAAGAGATGCGCAACCTGGCCATCAAGGTCATTCGCGCCATCGGGGTCGAGACGGGCGGGTCGAACGTGCAGTTCGGCGTCCATCCGCAGACGGGGCGCATCGTCGTCATCGAAATGAATCCGCGCGTGTCGAGGAGCTCTGCGCTGGCTTCGAAGGCGACCGGCTTTCCCATCGCCAAGATCGCCGCCAAGCTCGCGGTCGGCTACACGCTGGACGAGATCACCAACGACATCACCAAGTCGACGCCGTCGTCCTTCGAGCCGGCCATCGACTACTGCGTGGTGAAGATTCCGCGCTTCAACTTCGAGAAGTTCCCGCACGCGGACCAGACGCTGACCACCTCGATGAAGTCGGTGGGCGAGGTGATGTCCATTGGCCGGACCTTCGCCATCGCGCTGCAGAAGGCGCTGCGGTCGATGGAGAACGGCACCGACGGGCTGGACTCGCCGCTGGGCCGCGATGGGGGCGGGTTCGACTACACGCCGGCGGAGTTGGAGCGCATCCGGCAAGAGGTGAAGGTCGCCAAGCCGCGCAGGCTCTTCTGGCTGGCCGAGGCGCTGCGTGCGGGGATGCCGGTGGACGAGATCAGCGCGCTCTCGTCGATCGATCCCTGGTTCGTGCGTGAGATCCGGACGCTCATCGAGGAAGAGCGGGCCGTGAAGACTTCGGTTTCGGCCGCAGGGCAGGGTGGTGCCTCCGGGCCCTTACCGCATCTGGCAAGGCTCAAGCGCCTCGGCTTCTCCGACAAGCGCCTCGCCGTCCTCTCCGGCCGGGCCGAAACGGACGTGAAAGCGCAGCGCGAAGCCGAAGGCCTGCACCCGATCTTCAAGCGTGTGGACACCTGCGCCGCCGAGTTCGAGGCGAACACGCCGTACCTCTACTCGTCGTACGAAGACGAGGACGAGGTGAGGCCAGACTCTCGCAAGAAAGTCTTGATCCTCGGGTCGGGCCCGAACCGCATCGGCCAGGGTGTCGAGTTCGATTATTGCTGCGTGCAAGCCTCCTATGCGCTCAGGGACGCCGGCTACGAAACCCTGATGGTGAACTGCAACCCCGAGACGGTGTCGACCGACTACGACACCTCCGACCGCTTGTACTTCGAGCCCCTGACATTGGAGGACGTGCTCGAGGTGGCCCGCCGCGAGAACGGCGACGGCAAGCTGGGCGTCATCGTCCAGTTTGGCGGCCAGACGCCGCTGAAGCTCGCCCGCGGCCTGGAAAAAGCGGGCATTCGCATCCTGGGCACCTCGGTCGACACCATCGACGCGGCCGAGGATCGCGAGCTCTTCTCCAAGGTGGTCGAGAAGCTGGGCCTGCGGCAGCCGGAGAACGGCATGGCCCGCAGCACCGCCGAGGCGCTCGCGACGGCCCAGCGCATCGGCTACCCCGTGATGGTGCGCCCGAGCTTCGTGCTGGGCGGCCGCGCCATGGAAGTGGTCCACGACGACGAGGGCATCCAGCACTACGCGAAGGCCGCGGTGCAAGCCAGCGAGGAGCGGCCCATCCTCATCGATCGCTTCTTGAAGGACGCCACCGAAGTGGACGTCGACTGCGTCGGCGACGGCACCGACTACGTCATCGCAGGCGTGATGGAGCACATCGAGGAGGCCGGCATCCACTCTGGCGACTCTGCCTGCGCGCTGCCGCCATTCTCGCTGCAGCAGCCGATCATCGACGAGATCTCGCGCCAGGCCATCGCGCTCGCGCGGCACCTCAACGTGGTCGGCCTGATGAACGTGCAGTTCGCCGTCCAGGGCGACCTCATCTACATCTTGGAAGCGAACCCGCGCGCCTCGCGCACCGTGCCCTTCGTCGGCAAAGCCACCGGGCTGCCCTGGGCCAAGATCGCGGCCTTGTGCGCGGTGGGCAAGAGCTTGAAAGAGCAGGGCGTGACCGAGACGTACGTGCCCAAGCACCTGTCGGTCAAAGAGGCGGTCTTTCCCTTCCACCGCTTCACCCGCGCCGACACCATCCTGGGCCCCGAGATGCGCTCGACGGGCGAGGTGATGGGCATCGACGACTCCTTCCCGCGCGCCTTCGCCAAGGCGCAGATCGCGGCCGGCAACTCGCTGCCCATGAGCGGCAAGGTCTTCATCTCGGTGCGCGACGAGGACAAGCCCGGCGCCATGGAGCTTGCGGGGCGACTGCACAAGATTGGCTTCACCATCGTGGCCACCAGCGGCACCGCGGCGCTCTTCGAGGCCCACGGAGTGCCCTGCGAAGTGGTGCGGAAGGTGGCGGAGGGCCGGCCGCACGTGGTGGACAAGCTCATCGACCGCGAGATCGATCTCGTCTTCAACACCACCTCGGGCAAGAAGGCCATCGAGGACAGCTACTCGATCCGCCGGCAGACCTTGATGCACGGCATCCCCTACTTTACGGCTTTGACTTCCTGCCGGGCGGCGGTGGCGGCCATTGAAGCGCTCAAATCCGGGCCATTGACCGTCAAGCCGCTGCAGGACTATCAGCGCAAGTAATCATTTGACGATGAGCACCTGCAGCAGGTTGCTGTAGTCGTCGGTCCACAGGCGCACCTTTGGGTCCAGCCGCGGAACCTTGGCGTAAGGGACGTTGAACTGCAGCGGCGCGGCGCTCACCAGCACCCAGGAGTTGGTGGTGGCGTGCGACCCTTCGTCTCCGTCGTCGTCGAGCTGCAGCGCATTCTTCTGCAGCTGTGCCGCGATGCCCGCCACCACCGGCGCCAGGTTCAGATACAGGTTCGAGATGTGCACGGCCAGGATGCCGCCCGGCTTCAAGTGGCGGAAGTATTCGCGCACCGCTTCCAGCGTCAGCAGATGGACCGGAATGGCGTCGCCGGAGAACGCATCCACCGCCAGCAGATCGAGCTCCTGCGCCGCCTGCTGTTCCAGGTTCAAGCGCGCATCGCCCAGCGACACTTCGAGCGTGCCCGGACAATCGGCCAGGAAGGTGAATTGAGTGCGCGCCACCTGCTCGACCTGCGGGTTGATGTCGTAGAAGCGGAACGAGTCGCCGGCGCGGCAGTAGCTCGCGAGCACGCCCGCGCCCAGCCCGATGACGCCCACGCGCACCGGCCCGCGCGCTTCCAGCGAGCGCAGCGCCAGGCCGACTCCAGAGGTGTGGACGTAGTACCCCGTCGGCTCGCGGCGCAGCTTGGGGTCGAGCATCTGCGCGCCGTGCTCGACGACGCCATGGTAGAGCGAGCGGACGCGGCCTTCGTCTTCGTCGTCGGTCTCGTCCACCTCCAGCGTGCCGTAGAAGCTGCGCACCTGCACCAGCGAGCCGTCGTCGGCGCGGTGCTTGTGGACGATGACGTAGGCGCAGAGGCCAATCGTGAACGCCGCCATCGCGGTGCGCAGGCTTCGTGAGGCCGTCATCCAGAGAATGCCGGTGGCGAAGAGCGCGCAGGCCACCATCAAGATGGGCAGCTCTGCGTAGGTGCTGAAGATGCGCGGCGCCAGCAGCGCGACGAAGAGCCCGCCCAGCACGCCGCCGGCCGACGTCAGCAGATAGAACTCGGTCAGCCAGCGCGAGCCGGGCCGCGTGCGCGCCAGCTCTCCGTGGCAGACCATGCAAGCCGAGAAGAGCGCCGCCAGGAAGGTTGGAATGGCCCACTTCAAGTTCGGGCTGCCGCCGTCGGCGTAGACCGCGTGGGCCATGGCCGCGAGGCCGATGAGCATCGCCGGGATCCACACCGGCCGCAGGTAGATGCGGTCGCTCTCGAAGCAGAGGACGAAGGTGAGCAGATAGATGGTGAGCGGCAAGATCCAGAGCAGCGGAATGGGCGCGACGTTCTGCGAGATGTGGCTGGAGACGGCCAGCAGCATGCCGGAGCCGCAGGCCGCGAGGCCCAGCCAGAGCAGCCGCGTCTTGTACGAAGGAGCCTTGGAGGCGTCTTGCGCTGCCTCGGAGGCTTGCGGGCGATTGCGCAGCGTATACCAGCCAGTCCCGGCGCAGAGCGTGGCAAAGGCGGCATATCCGGCGGACCAGGCGACGGCTTGCGTGCGCGAGGTGAGGTGCGGCTCGACCCAGAAGGGAAAGCTGAGAAGGCCCAGCAGGGAGCCCAGGTTCGAGAGCGCGTAGAAGCGGTAGGCGGACGCCTTCGGCTTGAGCTCGACGTACCAGGCCTGCAAGAGCGGGCTCGTCGAGGAGATGAGCAGATACGGCACCCCTACCGTTCCAGCGAGCAGCCCCAGGATGAGCCACGCCGGATCGGTCTGGCCCGCGCGCCGCCACGAGGTGGAGGGGACGATGGGCAGCAAGAGCAGGCTGGCCAGCAGCAATGCGGCGTGGACGATCACCTGCCAGCGCGGCTTTAGATAGCGGCGCAGGCAGTGCGCGTAGAAGTAACCCGCCAGCAGCGAGGCCTGGAAGAAGACGAGGCAGGTGGCCCAGACGCCGGCCGACCCGCCAAACCAGGGCAGGATGATCTTGCCGAGGATGGGCTGGACCAGGAAGAGCAGGACGGCGCTCAAGAAGATGGTCGCGCCGCAGAGAAGTCCACCCATTGGCAAACGACCGTAGTGAAGCGCTCGACAGGTTGCAAATCGCGGCGGCGTTCACAGATTGCAACAATGACCGGTATCGCTTGGATGTCCGCGCTCGCTCTCCTGGTTGCCGCTCCAACCCGCATGCTCTGCACCGACGGCTCCGCCGTGCTGCCGGAAGAGGGCTGCGGGCTGCACGGCGGCGAGAAGCCATCGGCCGCCCGCGACGCCGTCGCGCCCACGCAACGGCCCGAGGATCACCCGGCTGACAAGAGCGAATACTCGGCCTTTGGCGCGCCTCACGCGAAGGCGCCGGAGACGAAGCGCCATCGCACGGCGGTCAAGCGGCAGGTTTGCAAAGACGGCACCGAGCAGGGCAAGCCGGGCGACAAGTTCGCTTGCGACGGCCACGGCGGCGTGAAGCAATAAGCCCCTGAAGAAAATCTAGAGGTTCCCATGCGAATGACGATTCTGCTGCTCCTCGCCGCGGGAGCGGCCCACGCGCAGTTCGACACCGACGCGCTGAAGAAGCAGGCCGAAGGCGCCGCCCAGTCCGCCGGCAAGAAGGCGGGCTCGCAGCAGCTGGAGAGCAAGGTCAACGACAAGCTCCTGGACGAGGCGCGCAAGAACCAGTGCGCTTTCAAGAGCGGGTCCGATCAGTTCGAAGGCAACTGCGACGAGAAGGTGCAGAACCTCTTCAACGCCTTGGTGGACGCGAAGAAGACGCTGGAAGGCGCGGGCGTCTCGGGCTTCAAGTTCGAGGTGAGCGGGCACACCGACAGCTCGGGCAAGGCCGCGACCAACAAGGCGCTGTCGAAGAAGCGGGCAGCGAAGATCGTGCGCGAGCTGGTGAAGAAGGGCATCGCGCAGAAGGAGATCATCGCCGTGGGCCGCGGCTCGGAAGCGCGCCTGGTCAAGCCGGACGACACGCCTGAGAAGAAGGCCAAGAACCGCCGCTACGAGATCCGGGTCCGCCTGCTCGCTTCGTAATGCCTTTTTCACCGCGAAGACGCGACCTTCGCGGTGAAAAAAGGCTTCAGCCGAGGATGAGGAGCTCGAGCAAGGCCTTCTGGACGTGCATGCGGTTTTCGGCTTCGTCCCAGACGGCCGACTGCGGGCCGTCGATGACGCCGGCGGTGATCTCCTCGCCGCGATGGGCCGGCAGGCAGTGCAGCACGACCGCGCCTTTTGCGGCTTTGGCTACCATCGCTTCATCGAGCGTGTAGCCCGCGAAGGCTTTGAGGCGCGCCTTGCTCTCGGCCTCTTGCCCCATGCTGGTCCAGACGTCGGTGATGACCACGTCCGCGCCCTTGACCGCTTCGGCCGGAACGGCGGTCACGCTGGCACCTTGCAGCGCTGCCGCCGGCGGACGATAGCCCTCGGGCGCGGCGAGCCGCAGCTTGAAGCCGAAGATGGGCGCCGCTTCGCAAAACGACAACGCCATGTTGGACGCGCAGTCGCCGACGAACGCCAGCGTCTTGCCCTGCACCTGGCCCAGCCGCTCTTCGACGGTGAAGAGATCGGTGAGGATCTGCACCGGATGGCCGCCGTCCGACAGCCCGTTGATCACCGGCACGGTCGAGGCCTTGGCCATCGTCTCCAGGCGCGAGTCGGCGTGAGTGCGGAACATGATGGCGTCGACATAGCGAGAGGCCACGCGCGCCGTGTCTTCCAGCGGTTCGCCGCGCGCAAGCTGGCTGTCCTGGGTGGGAAGAGAAATCGCTTGTCCGCCCAGCTGACCCATGGCTGCTTCAAATGAGATTCGAGTGCGGGTGGAGGCCTTCTCGAAGAGCATCAAGAGCGATCGGCCGGCGAGGGTCTGCACCACCTCGTGCGCCTTGCGCTTCTTCTTCAGCTCGTGCGCCCGCTTGAAGAGCGCGCGGTGCTCGTCGAGGGTCAGGTCGGTCAGCCGCAAGAAGTCGCGCTTCACAGTTGCGCCTCCGTCAATTCTGCCAAAAGCCGCGCCAGCCGCGGAACCGCTGCAGCAGCGGCGCGGGCGTGTTCAGCCGCTTTGGTGACACCTTGAATCTGCTGCTCGATCGACGCGGGGCCGGTGCCGCCGGCGTTGCGCTTTCTCGAGACGGAAGCCGCCGCATCGGCCACCGCCAGGACTTCGGCGGTGAAGCGCTGGTCGATCTGCTGCGCGACCGCCGGCGGAACCTTCGAGAGCGTGACGCCTTTTTCCGTGCAGGCCCGCACCAGCGCGCCGGTCAGCTTGTACGCGGTGCGAAACGGCACCCCGCGCTCTGCCAGGGCTTCGGCGATGTCGGTGGCCGCGGTCGATCCGTCGGCCAGCGCCTCACGGCCGCGCGCGCCGTCGAAGCGGATGCGCGAGAGCCCGACGCGCAGCATGCGCAGCACCGAGATGAGCAGCGGCCCCGTCTCCAGGAGCGGCTGCCGGTCCTCTTGCAGGTCGCGGTTGTAGCCGCCCGGAAGGCCTTTGACGGTCATCAAGAGCGCGTTCAGGTTGCCCACCGCGCGGCCGCTCTTGCCGCGGATCAGCTCGAAGAGATCTGGATTTCGCTTCTGCGGCATCATCGACGAGCCCATGGCGATCTGATCGTCGAGCCGCACGTAGGCGAATTCAGCGGTGGCGAAATCAATGACGTCGGTGGCCACCCGGCTCGCGTGCAGCAGCGCGCGCGAGGTGCAGTAGGCGAAGTCGAGCGCGAAGTCGCGATCGCCCACGGTGTCCAGGCCGTTGGCCGTCACGCCCTCGAAGTGCAGCAGCTGGCGCGTGGTCTCGCGCTCGATGGGCAAAGACGTCCCGCCCAGCGCTCCGACGCCCAGCGGAAGCTCGCCGCAAGCCACCAGCACTTGCCGCAAAGCCTGCGCATCGCGGCCGAACATGGCGCCCCACGCGCACAGATAGTAGGCCGCGCTCACGGGCTGCGCCCGCTGGCGGTGCGTGTAGCCGGGCAGCAGCGTCTCGCGCTCCGCGGCGGCCCGGGCGGCGAGCTCCTGCAGCAAGAGCGAGATCTCTTCCAGCGCCAGCGCGGCCTGTTCGCGGACGTGCAGCCGCAAGTCGAGCGCGACCTGATCGTTGCGAGACCTCGCGGTGTGCAGCATGCCGGCGGTCTCGCCCAGCGCCTGCGAGAGCAAGGTCTCGACGGCCATGTGCACGTCTTCGTCGTCGGGCAGCGCCGGCTTGTCGGTCAGGATCCGCGCCAGCTCGGCGCGGATCAGCGCGGCCTTCTCGCGCGGCACGATGCCTTGCCGCGCCAGCATGATCAGGTGCGCCAGCGAGCCGATGACGTCTTCGGTCAGCAGCTGTTTGTCGAGCGGCAGCGAGGTGGAAAAGGCCAGCACCTCGGGGAGGAGCTGCGCGCCACCGCCCGCGGCTCCCGAGCCGACGATCGTCACCTAGATTTCCCTTCCGAAGAGAAACTGGATCTGCTGCGCCAGCCGCCGCGACGGAACGCCCCGCGCGGGAGTGGCGAAGAGGGTGTCGTCGCCGGCCAGCGTGCCCAGGCACTCGGGCAAGCGGGCGTTGTCGATGGCCAGCGCCACCGCCGAAGCCATGCCGGGCCGCGTGCGCAGCACCACCATGGATTCGTTGTCGCCGAGCGAGACGACGTTTTCGCCCAGCTCCTTCAGCTGCGGCGTGGCCTGCGCGCTGACCGCGTCCAGCTCGTAGACCGCGCCCTCGGGCCGCGAGACGCGCAGCACGCCCAGCTCGGCCAGATCGCGCGAGAGCGTGGCCTGCGTGGCCTCGACGCCTTCGGCCCGGAGCGTGGCCACCAGCTCGTGCTGCGTGGCGATGCGCTTCTGCCGCAAGAGCTTCTTGATCAGGTTTTGCCGCGCGCTCTTCGCGCTGCCGCCCGGCATGCGCTTGTGGCCGCCCAGGCTGTGCCCCGGGTTGTGCCCCGGCGTGTGATCGGTAGGCCTCACGCGGAGATCCAGGAGCCGACGCCCTTGTCGGTGAAGAGCTCGCCGATGATCGAGTGAGGCACCCGGCCGTCGAGCAAGTGGACGTTGGGGACGCCGTTGCCGAGCACCTTGAGGATGCTCTTCGCCTTGGCGATCATGCCGCCGGAGATGGTGCCTTCGTCCATCAGCGCCTCGAGGTCGCGCGTGGTGAGCTGGCCGATGAGCTCTCCGGCCTTGAGGATGCCCGGCACGTCCGACAGGTAGATGAGCTTCTGCGCGCCCAGGGCAATGGCCACCTCCGCCGCTACCGTGTCGGCGTTGATGTTGTAGCTCTGGCCGTCTTCGCCCAGACCCACCGGCGAGATGATGGGCACGTAGCCCTGCGCGAGCAGCATCTCGAGGAAGTCCTTGTTGACGCGCGTGACCTCGCCCACCTGGCCCAGATCGCGGCCTTCGGAGACGAGCTTGCGGCAGCGGATGAGGCCGCCGTCCTTGCCCGAGAGGCCGACCGCGTGCGCGGCGCCTTCTGCGTTGAGCATGGTGACGATCTCGGTGTTGATGGAGCCCGTCAGCACCATCTCGACCGTGCGCATGTCGCTGGCGTTGGTGATGCGCTGGCCGTCGATGAACTCTGCCTTGCCGCCCAGCTTCTCCAGCGTGCGCGTGATCTCGGGGCCGCCGCCATGCACCACGATGGGCCGTAGTCCGACCGACCGGAGCAGGCCGATGTCCTCGCAGAAGGACTTCTTCAGCGACTCTTTCACCATGGCCGCGCCGCCATACTTGATGACGCAGCGGGTGTTGCTGAACTTCTTGATGTAGCCGAGCGCCTCCACCAGGAGCTGCACCTTGAAGGTGGGGCTGTAGTTGGTGAGCCGGTCGTCCTTGGCCACGCCGCCGTCGGGCTTGGCGACGATGAGGCTGGTGTAGTCGGCGTTGATCTTCACGTAGTCGTAGGAGAGATCGCAGCCCCAGGCCTGGCCTACAGCGGTGCCGCGCCGCAGGTCGACGTCGACCTTCACCTCGGGCTCGCGCATGCGCGCCTTCAAGACCGAGGCGTCGTAGGCGAGCGGCGCGCGATCGTAGACGGCGATCTCCTGCACCGCGACGTAGGCGTCGGCCGGCCAGATGTCGTAGCCGGCGGTGCCCGCGCGAGCGCCCATCGACGAGAGCACGCGGCCCCAGTTGGGGTCTGCGCCGAAGATGGCCGCCTTCACCAGGCTGGACCCGGCGCACGACTTGGCGAGATCGAGCGCGATGTCTTCCGACGGAGCGCCGGTCACGCGGATGTCGAGCAGCTTGGTGGCGCCTTCGCCGTCCGCCGCGATCTCCTTCGCCATCTGCTTGCACACTTCGTCGAGCGCGGCGCTGAAGATGTCGAGCGCGGCCCCAGGGTCGGTAACGGGCGAGTTGCCGGCGAGGCCGTTGGCGAGCGCAAAGACGCAGTCGTTGGTGCTCATGTCGCCGTCGACGGTGAGCGCGTTGAAGCTGCGCTTCATCGACTTGCCCAGCGCCATGGTCAGCATGCTGGGCGAGATCGCACAGTCGGTGGCGACCACGGCGATCATCGTGGCGAGCGAGGGCGCGATCATGCCCGAGCCCTTGCAGATGCAGGTGAGGGTGACTTCCTTGCCGTCGATCTGCACCACTCGCGAAGTGAGCTTCACCCGGGTGTCGGTGGTGAGGATGGCTTCGGCGGCGAGGAGCGGCTCGGCCTTCAGCGAAGCAACCAGCGCCGGTGCGGCCGCGACGATCTTGTGCGCGGGCAGCCGATGTCCGATGACGCCCGTCGAAGCGCTCACCACCGCGGACGCCGGCACTTGCAACGCCTGCGCGACCGCTTCGCAGACGGTCTTCACGTCGACAATGCCCTCGGGCCCGGTGAGCGCATTTGCGTTGCCGCTGTTGATCACCACCGCGCGCATGCCTTCAGCGGGCAGCCGCTTCTCGGCGTCGAGCACTGGCGCGGCGCGGGCGAGGTTCTGCGTGAAGGTGCCCGCGGCGGCGCAAGGAGCCTCGCTGAAGACCAGCGCCAGATCCTTCCGGTTGGGCTTGATGCCCGCCTGCATGCCGGCCCAGAGAAAGCCCTTCGGACCCTTCATCATGGATGGAATCCCCGCAACGCTTCGAGCCCCGCCGTCTCCGGCCAGCCCATCATGAGGTTCAAGTTCTGGATGGCCTGGCCGGCAGCGCCTTTGACCAGGTTGTCGATGGCAGAGATGGCAATGACGGTGCTGCCGTTGCTGCCCACCGCGAGCTGGCAGCGGTTGGTGCCGGTGACGCCCTTGAGGTGCACCTCTTCGGGGGCGTTCAAGACTTCGACAAATGGACACTCTGCATATTTATGCAGATATGTCGCATGCAGCTCGGCCGCGTCGCGCCCCTTGGCGAGCTGCGCGTAGCAGGTGGCGAGGATGCCACGCTTCGCCGGCAGCAGATGTGCCGTGAAGGTGACGGGCCGGCCAACTGTCTGTGCGATCTCCGGCTGGTGCTGATGCTTGAGAACTTTGTACGCGTAGAAGTCTTCGTCTACCTCGGCGAAGGAGAGCTCTTCGGTGCCTTTGCGGCCCGCGCCGGTGACGCCCGAGGCGGCGTCGACGATGAACGGACCTTCGACGAGCCCCGCTTCAATCAGCGGAGCCAGCGCCAATGCGGCGGCGGTCGGGTAGCAGCCCGGATTGGCGACGAGCCGCGCGCCTTGCGGAACCTTCGACAGCTCGGGCAGGCCGTAGAACGCCTCTGCCAGAAGCGCGGGCTGCCCGTGCTCGAACCTGTAGAAGGGCGGGTAGAGCGCGGCGTCCTTCAAGCGATAGGCGCCGGAGAGATCGACCACCTTCACGCCCGCCTCGAGCAGCCTGGGCGCCAGCTCCAACGAGCTTTCGGCCGGCAGCGCCAGCAGGACCGCCGCGCACTCGCGCGAGAGCTCGAGCGCCTTCGA
>DATBAA010000048.1:0-3134 GCA_036271755.1 Myxococcales bacterium
GCTCGGCCGTCGAGGTGCCCGCCACGCAGTCGGTGAGCGTGACCACCTCGAAGCCGTGCTCGTAGCCGGTGCGCATGGTCGACTCGACGCAGCAGTTGGTGAGGAAGCCGCCGATGGCCAGCGTCTTGATGCCCTTGCTGCGCAAGATGAAGTCCAGGTTGGTGCTGGCAAAGGTGTCGAGGCCGCGCTTGCCCTCGATGACGATGTCGCCCTTCTTCGGCGCCAGCTGATCGATGATGGCGCCGCCCCAGCTGCCTTTGATGAACGCCTTGCCGTCGACCACGCCTTTCAAGATGCCGTACGGGTGCCTCGTGATCTCGCCATAGCCTTCCGCGAAGGTGATGGGCGCGTGCAGGATGGCCGCGCCTCTGCCGCGCGCCTGCTCGACCAGCTTCAGCGTGTTGGCCAGCATGTTGGTCTCCTTCATCACTCCTTCGACGGCTTTGTGGAGCACGCCGCCTTCGCTGGCGAACTCGTTCTGGTACTCGATGAGCAGCACGGCGGTGTTCTTGGCGTCGATCGACATGGTCTGCCTCCTTTGAAGAGCCGGCACTATAACCAGCCGCCGTGACGCGCAACCCACCGAAATTGTAGGAGAGTCAGTAGCCGAGCAGTGCGCCGGAGACCGAGCGGGCGACGATGAAGAGCGCCTCTTCTTCGAAGCCGTGGTAGCCGCCGTACTTCGCCTTGAGCGGATCGTAGACGGAGTGGAAGCTGGCCAGGTACTTCGCCTCGGTGTCGGGCACGCCGTACTTCGCGATCGCCGCCAACGAGAGCCTGCGCACGGCCTTGTTGAACTCCACCGCCTCGAGGAAGTCCTGCTTGTTGCCGTAGCCGAAATGGCTGGGAATGAAGGTGTCGAAATCCAAGAGCGCCAGCCGGTCGAGCTGCTGGAGGATGCCGGGCGTGTACATGTCCGGCCCGCCGATGGGAAAGACGGTGCGGACGAGGCCCAGGTCGGCGGTGTGCAGCACCTTCTCGCCCGGCAGGTAGAACGCATAGAGCGTGTCGGTGTGCGTGTGGCCCAGGTAGAGCAGATCGAATTCGACGCCGCCGATGACGTACTTCTTGTCGCCTTCGATCAGCTCGGTGGGCGGGAGGATGCCGGCGGTCTCGGGTGTATCGCGCAGATCGGTCCAATAGGCCGGGCAGCGCGCGTGGGCCACGACATGCCGCGGGTGCAGCGCGGCGCCGCCGACGACGTGGTCGAGGTGATAGTGCGAATAGAACATGGTGTGCACCGGCTGGCCGGGCGCGATCCTGGCCAGCTCGCCGGCGAGGATGCGCGCGGCCTCGGCGTTGAACGGATCGGTGACGACGAAGCCTTCGCTGGTGAGGACGACGAGGCTGCGGTCCCAGGTCCAGCGGAAGGTGTAGACGCGGCCGCTGAGCTTCGTCAGCTCCCAGCCGGACAGGTGGTCGGGGTCGGGGATGAACTTCACCTGCGCCCCGACCGCGCGATCGGTGGCGAATTCGCGCAGGTTGCAGGCGCAGCAGAGCAGGGCAACGAAGAGCAGTCGGTGCATGATCGCCTCCTAGACAGTGTCTAGCCATCAAGTAGACACTGTCTAGTCGAAAAGGATTCGCCGGGCAAGCGATGCTATAGAAGCCGCGATGCCCAAGCGCCCAGCCGATCTGCGCCGCGCCATCCTCGACGCCAGCCTCGCGCTCGCGTCGGAGGGCGGCGTAGGCGCGCTGAGCATGCGCGAGGTGGCCCGGCGGGCGCACGTGACGCACGGGGCGCCGTACCATCACTTCAAGGATCGAAGCGCCATCCTGGCCGCGCTGGCCGCGGAGGGCTTTGCGCTGCTCACCAAGGAGATGCTCTCCGCGATGAAGGACGAGGACCGCGGCTCGGTGGCGCGCTTCGAGGCCTGCGGCCGGGGCTACTTCCGCTTCGCGCTGCGCCACCCCGCGCACATGAAGTTGATGTTCCGCCCCGAGCTGGCCAATCCGACCGAACATCCGGAGGTCGATCAGGCGGCGTGCGCCTCGATGCAGGTGCTGGTCGACTGCGTGATCGAATGTCAGAAGGCCGGCAACGCGCCTGCGGGCGATCCAATGCCGCTGGTGGTGACTTCCTGGTCCACCGTCCACGGCCTCGCCGCGCTGTGGCTCGACGGCCCGCTTTGCCGGATGAAAGGGTTTGCTGCTTCTCCGCAAGAGCTCGCGCGGCGCGTGGCGCACACGTTGGGCGAGCTGCTGTCTACGAAGCCCTGAGCTTCTTCAGCTCTGCCTCGAGCTGCGCGATGCGGGCGTCGCGGGTCTCTAGCGCCTGGGCGACGTCCTCCGCGTTGAACTTCTGCGGGATGTGCTGCTGGCAGTTGCCGTCCCACGCCGTCACCGTCAGCAGCAAGACCCGCTCGGTCTTCGGCGCGCCCAAGAGCTTCGACAGCTCGGGCGTCATGGGCGCTACGCGCGCGTGGCCCCAGACCTTGATCCGGCCGCGCTGCTCGTAGTCGATGAGGAAGAGGCAGAAGCGGTCGTTCTCCAGCAAGTTGCCGGTGGTGATGTACTGCCGGTTGCCGGCCAGATCGGCGATGGCCAGCGTGGTGTCGTCGACGACTTTGATGAAGCCTTTTCCGCCGCCGCGGTGCTGCACGTACGGCTGTCCGTCGGCGCTGGCGGTCGCCAGGAACGCGGTGTCGATGATGGACAAGAATTCGCGCAGATCCTCGTCGACGGCGGTGCGGAAGCCGCCGCGGGCCTCGAGCCGCTGGTAGGCACTGCGAGACCCGCGCTCGGTCTGCACGCGCTTGACCATCGGAGAGAACGCCACGTCGCTGGATGGGTTCGTCATGGGCAGCAGTGTAAGAACGCTGCAGACCTGAGACAATGGACGCGAATATGCTAACACTCTCCCAGAAAGAGGAAGAATGGATCGCCTGGAAGAGTGGCGCGCCTTCGTTGCGGTGGCGAGCCTGTCGAGCTTCTCGAAGGCCGCGCAGAGGCTCGGGCGCTCGCCGCAGTCGATCACCCGCGCCGTGGCAGACCTGGAGCAGCGGCTGCGGACGCGGCTGCTCAACCGCACCACGCGCTCGGTCTCGCTCACCAACGACGGCGAGCGCCAGCTGGAAAAGGCCCGGCGCGCGCTCGCGGACTTCGAGCTGCTCGAGTCCGGCGAGGACGCCAAG
>DATBAA010000049.1:0-5059 GCA_036271755.1 Myxococcales bacterium
CCAGATCGTACGCACCGACAGCTGCCTGTTGGGCGCCTCGGTTCCCCACACCGAGACGTACGGGTATGATGCGCTCTTGAGGCTGACCTCGGCCGGCCGGCCGAGCGGAGGCGCGATGGCGGACGTGGGCGGACCGTTCGATTCCCGGAGCTACGGCTACGACGGCCGCGGCAACCGGACGTCGCAAGCCAACGAGGACTGCGCGTACACGCTAACTTTCGGCGCGAGTGTCCACCCCGATCAGCTCACGCAGAGAGCTTCGGCCTGCACCAGCGCGATGCTGAAGCACAGCTACGCCCATGACCTCGACGGCCGGGTGAGCAGCAAGACCTGGGCGCAGCCGCTGGACGGCTCGACTCCGTATTCGATGACCTTCGGCGCTGGCGAGACCGACTCGTCTTCCAACGGCGCACTCGACACGGTGCTCAAATCGGTCTCCGTCAACGGTGCCGTCTACAACTACTTCTACGACGCCTTCAACCGGCGCCGCCTCAAGATCTACCCGACCGGCAACAAGGACGAGTTTTTTCACTCGATGGCCGACGAATTGATCATCGACCGCGGCCTGAGCTCGGTGACTTCGCCCACCGCGCTGCCGATCGACGAGTACGTCTGGCTCGGCGGCAGGCCCATCATCCTCATCCGCGGCCAGCTCTCCGCCAGTTACGTGCGGCAGAGCGACGCCACTGCCAGTTGTCCGCGCAACGGCGATGCAGCGGCTTGCGGCATCTACTTCCCCGTCACCGACCACATCGGCAAGCCGGTGCTGATGCTCGACGCCAGTCGCAAAGTCGCTGGCGTTGGCGAGTACGATCCCTTTGGCCACGTCAATCGCGTCTCGCTCGACAAAGAGAGCGTGCATCCGTACAACCCCGCTAGCGGCAATGCCAGTCAGCATGGCGTGGTCAGTTAAGCCTTCGTCCACTTGATGGCGGCAGGCGACGAGCGTTTCTTGGGGTAGGCGCTCATCTTGATTTTGACGGCGCGCGGGTACGAGCGATGGCTGCGCCTCGGCGGCAGGATGAATTGACTGAGATCCTCGCGGAGACGGCGCAGGTTTTTGGGGATCCGCGCGGGGGCCATGGCGGAGCAGATGAGCCAGCAGTTCTGGATGAACTGCAGAGCGGATTTGAAGCCGATGCGCGTTGGCGAGACGCCGGCCTCGGCGGCGATCTGCTCCATCTCGAGGCGGATGAGATTGTAGAGAAGGCCGAGGCTCCAGAGCTCCTGGGCGATGCCGGCGGGAGACTTGCTGCGCAGTGCCTCCTCGCGCTCGAGCAGCTCGCTCTTCAGCTCGTTGAAGCCCAGCTCGAGCTCCCAGCGCTCGTGGTAGAGCGCCGTCAGCTCGCTTGCGGAGAAGTATTTATGGTCGGTGAGCGAGGTCAATAGAGTCGACGGCTTGAAGCCGGGACGCTGGTAACGGATTGCCCGCACCACCCAATGCTCGGGGATCTCCGGATTGCGGCGGCGAGTGGCATCGCAGAACTCCAGCTCGACCAGCTCGTCGCCTTTGCCCAGCTTTTTGATGGTGCGCCAGCGAGTCGTGGTCTTGGCCCGGGTCATCCAGTGCCGATTGACGCCCTGGCCCTCGATGGCGCGCAGGCAGCGCGCGGCGAGAAACTCCCGGTCGACGATGCAGAGAGAATCGTCCGGCAGCTCGCGCCAGATATCATCGGCCAACGTCGTCTCGCCGATTGCGTACGGCGCGAAGCGTGCCGCGGCGAGCAGATGCGAGCGCAGCGCCATCAGCGTCACCATCCTCGCTTGCGGATAAGCGCTGCCGCCGCGGTCGCCTCCCGATTGCCCGCCGAAATGCGCGCGATTCTCCTCGGAATCCGGCACGCGGACCGTCGTCCCATCGACGCCGTAAACCGCCAAACCGAAGTGCCCGTGCTGCCGCGCGCTGCGATGTGCCCAGCTCTTGGCGCACCGCTCGAAGAGCCACCGCATCGGCTCCTCGCCCAACCTCGCCCGCGCCTGTACTGGAGCGCTCGGCGCGACGCCTCGGCCAGTCTCACCAGGCAACGCCAGGTGCAGGTGGCTCACCACCCGGCTGATGCTCCAATTGCGGTACAGCGCCATCCCCAGCACCAGCCACACCACCTGCTCCGCAGGCAGGCGCCGCCGCCGCATCGTCGCCGCTCCCGTCGCCTCCAGCGCCTCCTCGATCCAACCCGCCTCGATGCTGCTCAGCAGGCGCGTGAACGACTCCGGATCCTCGTACTCCTCGCGGGCTCGACCCATGGGCATCTCCTCCATGGACGGCACTATGATCCGGGGGTCTGACATGCCTCCCCGGAGCTTAGCTGATCGGCATTGCGGCTAGCTGCTGGCCTGCAAGAGCAGCAGCGAGACGTTGCAGAGGAAATGGGCAATGGACGCGCCGACGATGGTGCGGGTGCGGTTGCGCAAGAAGGCGAAGAGCAGCGCGGGGAAGAAGACCAGCAGGCGGAACGGCGCGGGCGTGAGCAGGTGTCCGAGCGCGAAGAGCCCCGCGACCGCCAACGCCGCCGGCACCGGCCGCAGCTTCTCCTCGAAGCGCAGGGTCAGGTAGCCGCGGTAGAAGAACTCCTCGGAGAACGCGACGGCGGCGTTGCCCGCGACCTGCCCGAACAGATCCAGCGTCCAGGGGATGGCGTGCAGCGAGACTCCGCCGGCGTAAGGCGCGAGCAGCACGCGCAGCTGGAGCGGCAGCCGCGCCAGCCACGACGGGAAGCTGAAGAACCCCAGCGCGAAGAGGGGCAGGATCAAAGCGCAGACCCCGAAGGACCACGCGAGATCCGCGCCCAGCTTGTCGAAGCGCCAGCCGGCGTCGAAGGCGTCTTGATCGCGCCTCTCCAAGAGCCGCAGCGGCGCCCACAAGAACGCGGCCACGGCCAGCGCGCCGGTGAGCCCGCGAATGGGAATGAGCTGGGCGAGGGCGAGGCCCGCGAGGACGGCGGCCCAGACGAGCAGGCCTTCACGGACGGGGTTGCGCACGGCTTTCCTTACATTATCGCAGCGCCATTTGAAGCCGATGCAATTCTTGCCCGCAGGCCGCCAAGCGATACACTTTTCGTCTACCGATTGGCCGCGTTGCCCGCGGACCAGGGGAACCGAACCATGAAATACGCCTTGCTCGCTACCGCGATCGCCGCGGCGGCGTGCGGAAAACAAACCTTTCTCGCGGCGGCTTTCGTGCAGACGCCCTCGGTGCCGAATCCGGCCGATCCGAAGACGCCGTTTCCGCAGTACCAGATCGTGACCGCGTACTTCGGCACCATCGACACCACCGACCCGACCAGCATCGACCAGAGCAAGGTCGCGGGCGTGGCCGATGCCGGCGTCGACATCTCCTTCGATCACGTCGGCGACGGCGGGGTCCTGGAGCCGCGCGATCTCTACACCGCGTCGACGCCTCCCTCCGCCAATCACTGGTCGCAGGGAGACGACGGCACGTACACGCTGAGCAGCCAGGACGAGCCGCTGCTCACCTTCGAGGTTGGCCAGCCGTACCGCCTGGTGCTCGTGGACTCCAACGGCGATGCCTATGGCGCGCAGTTCGTGCCCGGGCCCGCGGACGACATGCAGCAGTTCCAGAGCACCACTTGCACCAGCTTCAACGGGCAGTCGATTCCCGCCGTCAGCCGCTGCATCCAGACGCACGTGCACGGCGCCGACCTGACCATCGATCGCTGCTCGCCGGGGACCGGCGGGTGCACGGCGGAGAGCGCGCCGGAGCCGGGCTTCTTGGTGGTGGTGAAGGTCGACCCCAACAACCCGACCGCCAACCCGAACATCGTCTATTCGACCGTTCCGCAGGACGCGACCTCGCTGCTCAAGTACGAGCTGAGCGACCAGCCGTATCGCTTCACCACGCAGACCCTTCCGGGCAGCCAGGCTTTCCCGACGGCCGGGCTCTATGCGGTGGTGCTGGTGTCGGCCAAGCCCGGCAAGGTGTCGGGCAACGCGTTCCTGGGCTCGACGGCCATCGTCGGCACCGGCGCTGCCGGCCTCGTGCAGGTGCAGTAACTATCGCGTGCGGGCCTGGCGGATGTAGCGGTCCAGGTCCTCGCGGTCGATGAGCGAGAGGATCTCGAGCTGGTTGCCTTCGCCCCGGCGGTAGATGAGCCGCACGTCGGTGGCGATGCGGATGCGGTAGTAGCCGGGCAATCCTTCCAGCGCCAGAGCGCGCAGCGAGCCGTGGCGCCAGTCGCGCGCGAGCAACGCCACCTTGTCGAAGGCCGCGCGCTGCATGCGGCGGTCCCAGTTCTGGATGGAGTCGTAGAACTCGCGCGTGAAGATGGGGATGAGGAACGTCGAGGCCTCTTCCGTGCTCGGCAGCGCCTCTTCGGCCACCACCGGAGCCAGGCGATCGGAAGAGACGGCGGCGGTCTTCGGCGCCTCCTCCAGCTTTTCCCGCAGCTCGTCGCGCTCCTCGTGCGCGAGGCGCAGCTTCTCGCTCAGGCTGCGGTTCTCGTCGCCCAGGCGGCGCGCGTCGGAGAGCGCCCTGCCCTCGCCGGCGGCGGTCAACCGGCCCAGCTCGGCGGAGGTGCGGATCAGCTCGGAGCGCGCCTGCGCCAGCTCGTCGCGCGTCTCGCCCAGCGCCTTCTCGCGGGCCGCCAGATCGCCGCGCGCCGCGGCCAGCTGCTCGCGCGCCGACTCCTTCTCGACGTTGGCCCGCTCGGACGACTTGCGCGCTTCGTCCAGCTCCTTGCGCAGCTCCTGCACGTCCGAGGGCAGCTGCGCCTTGCGCGGCGGGGGCTTCGCCACCGCCAGCGCGTCCAGCGATTCGATCCCCAAGTCGATGGCCGACAGCGCGTAGGCCTTGCGCTTCTCGTCCTCCTCGAGCAGCGCGCGCCAGGCGCAGCGGGCGAGGTGCTGCAGCGGATCGCCGGTAAAGAGCTCGAAGGTGTCGCGCCACTGCTCGTCGTCGAGCGTCTTGCCCTCGAAGACCGGGTTGCGCAGCGTCTCGCGCACGGCCTTCTCGAGCAGCCCGGCGGCGTCCTTGGCGTTGCGAGCCTCGTCGGCCAGCATCTGAGCCACCTGGTTGGGCGGCATCGACTCCAGGCGGTAGCCG
>DATBAA010000050.1:0-3460 GCA_036271755.1 Myxococcales bacterium
CTCCTGCGGCACCTGCCGCAGCGCCGCCCAGAGCCGCTGGTTCTCCTGTTCGCGCTCCATCTCGGCATCGGGGAGCGGCGCTTCAGACGCCGCCCTCGCGTGCTGCTCGCCCAGGCCGTCCTCCGCGCTGCGCTGGCGGCCGGCGCGGCTCTTCGCCGAATCGAGAAAGGAGTTCCGCACCACCGCGAAGAGCCAGGTCGAAAACGCGGACTGGTAGCGAAACAACTTCAAACTTTTGTAGACCTTGATGAGCGCGTCCTGCGCCAGGTCGTCCGCGTCCGCCTCGACGTAGGCGAACGCGCGCGCGAAGCGGCGCACTTGCGGCAGGTGCGCCTGCAGCAGCGCCTCGAAGGCGCGGACGTCTCCGCCTTGCGCGCGCGTGAGCAACGCATCGAGGTCTGATTCGCGCGGCACGAATGAACGTTAACCCGACGTTCACGCTTCTGGGAACCTTCGGCGCGACGGTTCCGTCCTACGGCACGAACCCGGCCGGCTCGTTTGCTGGCTTTCGCTGGAGGCTTCTTGAAGAGACTCGCGCTGATCGTAGCCCTCGCCGTGTGCGCCTGTTCGCAGCGCTCGAACCTGAGCAGCGTAGGCGCCACCAGCAGCACCAGCACCGCGCTCACCCTCTCTGGAACTCTAGACTGCACGCCCTCCACCGCGCAGACCGACGCTTGCACGGGCAAGGCCGCGGGCGACGACTGCACCGAGACCGTGGCCGACGGAGGCACGGGCACCGCCTCGGGCATCTGCCGCGGCACGGTCGACGGCGCCGGCCTCGCTTGCGCTCCCTCGCGCACCCCGCGCCAGGAGGCGATCAACGCCTGCACCGGCAAGGCCGCGGGCGACCTCTGCCAGCCAGACGATCACTATCCGGAAGGCCTCTGCACGCAGGCCGGCACGACCCTCGCTTGCGTCGCGGCGCGCGCTCCCGCCACGACGGCGGTCACCGCCTGCGCCACGCTCGCGGCCGGCGATGACTGCACGCTGCCCGCGCAGCATCACGATCACCACTTCGAAGCCGATGCCGGCGCGGACGCCGGAACCTTCCCCGGCACCTGCGCGTCCGTCACCACCATCGTGGCCGACGCCGGCACCACCGTCATCGCTTGCAAGCCGCTCTCGAGGCAGATCGAAGCCTGCGTGGGCGTCGCCATCGGCGCCAGCTGCACCTTGGGCAACGTCACCGGCACTTGCATCGCTCCGGCCAGCGGAGACGACGTCACCTGCGTGGTCCCCTGCGGCTCGGCCTTCTTCGGCGACGACTTCGGCGGCCCCGACGGCCACCGCGGCTTCGACTGCGACGGCCCCTAGACGAATTTCCCTGCCGCGTCCCCCCTCCCGCGGCCGGGAAGAACGGGGCGGCGTCTCCTAGCAGACGCCGCCCCGTTGTTTTTCCAAGCATCCGATGCGAGAGAAGGGCGCGTGAGCACACCCAAAGCGCTGATCGACTACGCAGCTCTCGCCGAGCCCCTCTTCAAGAAGTACCTCGACGAGCAGGGCGCCAAGCTGCCCGCGTCGCTGCAAGCCCCGCACGGGCTCTTGACCAACTACGTCCTGCGCGGCGGCAAGCGGCTGCGAGGCGCGCTGGTGCTGCTCGGCTGCGAAGCGGCGGGCGGCCCCCGCGGGCTGGCGGTGAATGCCTCGCTGGGCTGCGAGCTGCTCCACGCCTATCTCTTGATCCACGACGACTTCATGGACCGCGACGAGCTGCGCCGCGGCGGCCCCACCCTGCACGTCTCGCTCGGCCAGGAGCACGGAGCCCATCTGGGCGGCAGCGTGGCGCTCTTGCTCGGCTCCATCTGCCAGGCCTGGGCGCACGAGCTCGTGCTCTCCACCAAGGCCGAGCCCGCGCGGGTGCTGCGGGCCGCGCAGATCTTCGAGGAGGCCATCGCCGAGGTGACCGCGGGCCAGATGCTCGACCTGCTCGCCTCGCGCCGCGAGCCGACCTCAGCCGAGGTCCTGGAGATCGAGCAGCACAAGACCGGCGGCTACACCTTCGAGCTGCCGCTGCTCCTGGGGGCTTCGCTGGCCGGAGCGCCGGCTGCGCTCACCGATGCGCTGCGCGGCTATGCGCGGCCGCTGGGGCAGGCCTTTCAAATCGCGGATGATCTGTTGGGCACCTTCGGGGCGCCGGAGGTGACCGGCAAGCCCAACGCCAGCGACCTGCGCGAGGGAAAGCGCACCTTGCTCATCACCCGCGCCCTCGAGCGCGCCACGGCGGAAGACGCGAAGACCTTGCGGGATGGCCTCGGCCGCGCGGAGATGACCGACGCCGACGCGGACCTCTTGCGCGATCTCTTGCGCCGCACGGGCGCCGCCGGCGCGGCGAAGGCCGACGCGGAGCGCCTCTGCGCGGAGGCTTTGCGTTCGCTCGAGAGTCCCGCCATTCCGCAGGCCGTGCGGACGTCGCTGGCGGAGATCGCGACTCACTCCGTGCGGCGAGCCTCCTGAAGAGGAGGCCCGCGCATCACGGGGTCTGCCGAACCATCCGGCGGACGATCAGTGATTGACCGCGGAGCCGGACTTGCTGGCCAGACCGCCGCCGCCGCCCGAGGTGAAGTGCGGGCCGCCCACCGGCATGCCGATCGCCAGCTGGGTGTCGAGGCGGTTCTTGTCGGCGTCCTTCTGGTAGCGGCACATCCACCGCGGGAGGTGCGAGCCCATGGGAATTTCGCGCGCGCAGAGCATCAGGCCCTGGCTCTCATTCGCGGGGACGCCCAGGTCGGTGTCGAGAACGGCTAGACCGTTCATCGCGTTGTAGTGGGAGGCGGCAATGACCACCTCGCCCGAGTCGGTGTGGCCGACGAATAATCCGCGGCCCTTCTCAGTCAGCTCAATGGGAGCCGACGTCGCCGAGCTGGAGACATACCGATTGCCTGCGCAACCTGCGAGCAGAGCCAACGAACCAACGACTGCCGTGCGAACCATAGACCCCTCCATGGGTAGGCGTACGAGAGGGCAGCTTGGACCTGCTGCAACTGGCGCGCAAGTGGGGGGCCTGGATTGGCCCTGGATCTGACAATTCCAGGGTCCAGGATTAGAGCCAATTGAACAAACGGCGAAATGCCCGAAGTGGTTATTGAGCAGTCTGGACGCGGACCGAGGCTCCGTCGGGCACGTCGGTGCCGAGGTTGAGCGCGACCCATTCGCCGCCGTGCAGACCCTCCAGCACCTCGACGTTCTTGCCGTCGTCGACGCCCAACTTCACGGCCGTGAAGTGGATCTTGTTGTCGGTCACCATGGGCACGAACAGCTGGCCGCTCTTACCCACCAAGGCGTCGGTGGGGACCAGCGGCCGCGGCGTTCCGTGCAGCGAGATGGAGGCGGTGACGAAGGCGCCCGGGTAGAGGCCGGCCGGCGGGTGCACGAGGTCGATCTCGCAGAGCATGGTGCGGGTGCGCGCGTCGAGGGCGTGCGAGACGCGCGAGACGCGGGCGGTGACCGTGGGCGAGTCGGG
>DATBAA010000051.1:0-1966 GCA_036271755.1 Myxococcales bacterium
AGAAGATCTCCGGGTCGAGCTCGACCTTGAAGTGCGAGCCAAGCCCGATGAGCGCTCCCAGGCCAATCTGCACCAGCGGCCGCGGAATCACCGGCAGCATGCGCGCGGCGAGCCCGCTCACCACCACGGCAAAGAGCAGAAACAGCACCAGGATGACGCTGTCCATCGAGTGTCCCTCGTTGGAAAGAGACTCTAGGCCGCTGGAGTGGCGGTGTCTTCCGCCGACTGCAAGCCTTCGGCGACCGCGGGAAGAATGCCGAGCTTGATGTAGATGGGCCGCAGCTCCGCGCGCAGCATCGGCAACTTGCTATAAAAAAAGACGCCGGCGCAGGCCACCACCACCCCGGAGATGGCGATGGTCCACGGGGCGCCGATGCGCGAGGCCAGCCCGCCCGCCAGCAATGCTCCGAAGGGCGCGGTGCCCATCACGGCCATGGTGTAGAAGGCCATCACCCGGCCGCGCATCCGCTCTTCGACGATGGTCTGGACGATGGTGTTGGTGGCCGCCGTCTGCAGCATCATCGCGAAGCCCACCGCCACCAGGATGGGCAACGAGAGCCACTCGGTGCGAGAGGCGGCGAAGAGCGTGAGCGTCACGCCGAAGACCGTCGCCATCACCGTCAGCTCGCGGCCCAGGCCCAGCACGCTCCGGCGCGCCGCCAGCCGCAGCGCCCCGGCCAGCGCGCCCAGCCCCGTGGCGGCCATGAGGAAGCCCAGCGTGTGCGGCCCGCCGTGCAAGGTCTCGCTGGCGATGATGGGCATCAACACCGTGTAGGGCATGCCGACGAGGCTCACGACGCCGAGCAGCAGCAAGAGCGAGCGGATGGTGGGCGAGCCCGTCACGTAGCGCAGCCCCTCGCGCAGCTCGTCGAGAGGCCGCGTCGTCCTGGGCTCGTGCGGAAGGCGCTTCACCGTCATGGCCAGCAGGGACGCGATGACGGCCAGGTAGCTGACGCCGTCGAGCAAGAAGCAGCCGCCCTCGCCCACCAGCGCAATCAACACGCCGCCGATCGAAGGACCTAGCAAGCGCGCGCCGTTGAACATCGAGGAGTTCAAGGCGATGGCGTTGGGCAGGTCTTTGCGATCCTCGATCATCTCGACCACGAACGACTGCCGCGCCGGCGTGTCGAAGGCGTTGACCACGCCTTGGAAGAGCTGCAGCGCCGCCACCTCGACGACGGTGATGGTGTGGGTCAGCGCCAGCGCCGCCAGCACGAACGACTGCAGCATCGAGAGCACTTGCGTGATGACGATGACCCGGTGCCGATCGTGCCGGTCGACGAAGACCCCGGCCAGCGGCGAGAGGACGAACGTCGGGATGAGGCCGCAGAAGCCGATGAGGCCCAGCGCCGCGGCCGACCCGGTGAGCCGGTAGACGAGCCAGCTGGTGGCGACGCGCGTGAGCCAGGTGCCGATGAGCGAGACGCTCTGGCCGGCGAAGAAGAGGCGGTAGTTCTTGTGGGCCAGCGCGCGGACGGCGAAGCGCAGGCCTCCTTCAGCGGGCATGGCGGGAGGTCTAGCTCTTGGGCTTCAGCTTCGCCACGGTGGCGCGCAGGGCAAGTTGCGTATCGGGTGCAAACCAGATGTCGGCGAAGCGGTCATTGCCCACACCCGCCAGCGCGCGGATGCGGTCGCCGACGGGCTTGCGCAGCGAGGACTTGATGTTGCGCAGGCCGCCGGACGGCAGCGCCGCGAACGCCTTGGCCTTGGCCAGCGCCCGCTGCATCAGCTCGCCCTCGGGAGCGACCTCGTGGATGAGACCCAGGGCCAGGGCTTCGCGCGGGCCGAACAGCTCTCCGGTCAGCACCATGCGTGTCAGCGAGGGTCCGGGCACCTGCTCGCGCAAAGGCTCGATGACCATCGCCGGCAGGCCCATGCCCAGCTGCGCTTCGTTGAAGCCGATGCGCAGGCTCTCGCGATCGACCGCGATGCGCACGTCGGCCTGCAGCGCCAGCACCGCGCCGCC
>DATBAA010000052.1:0-3250 GCA_036271755.1 Myxococcales bacterium
GGTCGGCGAGGAAGCGACGGAGCTGGTCATCGCCTCGCTGCAGAATAAACCGGCCGAGATCGCGCACGAGGCGGCCGATCTCGTCTACCACGCGCTGGTGGTGCTGGTGGCGCACGGCATGGGCCTCGCCGACGTCGCCGAAGAGCTGCGGCGGCGCGAGGGCCAGCGGCGCGCTACTTCTTCAGCTCCTTGACCATGACGATGGCGTCCTCGCCCTCGTCCACGTAGTAGTTCGGCCGCACGCCCACCGCGCGATAGTCGAACTCGCGATAGAGGTCGAGCGCGCCCGTGTTGGAGCGGCGTACCTCCAAGGTCATCAGCGCCGCGTTGGCCGCATAGGCGCGCTTCTCGGCTTCGGCCATCAACGTCCGCGCGATGCCGCGGCGGCGCGCCTCGGGCGCCACTGCTACATTCAGTATATGAACCTCGTCGTGCACCAGCCAGAAGATGATGAAGGCCAGCACGCGCTCGGTGGCGGCCTTCCCGGGCGTGGGCAGCGGCAGCGGCTCGACCATCACCAAAATCGTGCTCCAGTCGTGCTCCAGCTCGCGCCGGAAGAGCTCCGTCGACCAGGGATGGCGAAAAGCGGCTTTCTCGATGACCATCACCTCTTCCAGGTCATCGAGCCGCATGCGGCGGATCTCGAGCTTGCTGCGCGCCCGGACGGCCATCAGCCGCCCTTCCCGGGCTGGCCGCCGGACGCGCTGGTGGGCTCGGGGTCGAGCGGATCCAGCACCCGGACGGTGGCGCGCTTGCGCAAGTCGGCGAGCAGGTCTTGCAAGAGGCGCTGATACTTCTCCTGCGCCAGCTTCTCGCGCAAAAGCTCCTTCTCGCCGGTATTCAACTTACGGTTTCCCTCCAACGCGGCGAGCTCGCTGTCGCGCACCTGGGCAGCCAGCTTGAGACGGTTGTCCAGGTAGCGGGCCACGCGCAGCTCGCGGGCGACGATGTTGCCAATCTCGTCGTCGGTCAGCTCGATGAAGCGGGTGAAGGCCTCCCAGTCGGTCTCCTTGGCGAACTTCACCCGCACGCGCGCCACCAGCGCCTCCACCTCCGCGCGGTCCAGGTCGAAGAGCTTGAGGCGCTCGACCTCAGCGATGACCACGCGCTCCTCGATCGTCTTGCGCAGCGAGGCCGCCAGCAGCTTGCGATCCAGGGGGAGAAACGCCACCGCGGCGCCCTGGGCCTCCACCAGCCGGATGCGTGTCTCGGCCTGCAACTCCGAGAGCGTGATGGAGTGCGCGTCCACCACCGCCACCACCTCGTCCACGAGCTTGCGCGCCGCCAGGGCCGGCAGCGCGGCGCAGAAGACCAGGGCGAAGACAAGCGCTCTCACGCGCCGATGGTAACGATGCTTTCGCGCGAGGGTCAATTCTACAAGCGGCGGTGTTGACCACCCCCTCTGGGGTGGTTACGGTCGGGCAGCAATGAAAGACCCGTATACCGTCCTTGGCGCCTCCAAGACCGCCACCGCCGACGAGCTGAAGAAGGCGTATCGCAAACTGGCGAAGAAGCTGCACCCGGATCACAACCCGGGCGACAAGAAGGCCGAGGAGCGCTTCAAGGAGGTCTCTTCCGCCTTCGAGATCCTCGGAGACCCCAAGAAGCGCGCCCTCTATGACGAATTTGGCGAGGTCTCGACGCGCCAGGGCTTCGACGAGGCGAAGGCCCGCCAATATGCGCAGGCAGCCGCATCCGGCGGGTTCGGCCGCGGCGGCTTTTCGGGCGGCGGCGGAGGCGGTGGCGGCCCCTTCGGCGGAGGCGGCTTCCAGGGCGAACCGGCTGACTTCTCCTCGATGTTCGAAGAGCTCTTCAACCAGCAGCGGCCTGCCGGGGGAGGACGCGGGCGCCGTGCCCCCGGGCCAGAAGCGGGAAACGACGCCGAGGCCAAGGTCGAGGTGGATCTGCGCGACGCCGTCCTGGGCGCCGAGCGCGAGCTGAGCTTCGAGCGTCAGGTCGTCTGCCCCACGTGCAAGGGCACCGGCATGCAGGGCCGCGCCACCTGCCCCCAGTGCAACGGCGAGGGGCAGATCGAAGAGACAGCGCGGCTCAAGGTGAAGATCCCGGCCGGCGTCGAGACGGGCTCCGTCGTGCGGCTCGCGGGCCAGGGCGCGCCCGGAGTGCGCGGCGGCAGCACCGGCGACCTCTACCTGCGCATCACCGTCCGCGAGCATCCGACCGTCCGCGTGACGGGCAAGGATCTGTTGCTCGACCTGCCGGTGACGGCGTCCGAGGCGCTGGCCGGCGGCGAGGTGACCGCGCCAACCTTCGAAGGCCCGGTGACGCTGAAGATCCCCGCCGGCTCGCAGAGCGGCCGCAAGCTGCGCCTGCGCGGGCGCGGGCTTCCAGCCTTGAAAGCCGGCGGAACGCGCGGGGATCTCTATGTGGTCCTGCAGATCGTCCTGCCGCCCGACAGCGAGGCTTCCCGCGAAGCGGTGGAGGCCTTACAAAAGCTCTACAAAACCGACGTACGGGCTTCTTTGGTGCTGTAGAAGGACGCCATGGGACTGATGGACATGATCGGCATGGGCGGCCCGGAGGGAAAGATCCGGCGGCTCACCAAGAAGTCGATGGAGAAGTTCGGCCCGGCGGAGAACCGCCAGGGCGCCATCGAAGAGCTGGGCGAGATGAAGACCGAGCCCGCCATCGACGCGCTGCTCCTGCGCTACACCTTCCGCGTCGACCCGGGCATCACCGACGACGAGGAGAAGGCCCGCGTGCTCGCGCTGGTCTTGCAGGCAGCCGACACCGCGCTGCCGGCCGTGAAGCGCTTCATCCTCACCCGCGACGAGATCAGCTGGCCCCTGCGCGCGCTCAGCGACCTCTTGCCCGAAGAGGCGGTGGTGAAGTTCCTGGTCGAGGTGGCGCGGAAGGTGTCGTCCGAGTACAGCCGCGTGCCGGAGAAGAAGGTGCTGCTGCTGCACGCGCTCTTGACGCACAAGTCGCCGGAGATCACCGCCGTGGTGCTGCCCTTCCTCGAGGACATGGAGGACGAAGTGCAGATCGCCGCGGCCGAAGTCATCGCGCGGCAGCACGACGACTCGGGCCGCGAGCCGCTCATCCAGCACTTCCTCAAGTCGCACGAAGGTTCGAACGCGCGCGTCCGCGAGGCCTTGGCGGGTTTGTTGGCGGACTCGACGTGGGACGTGAAGGGCTACACCCCCAAGGTCGAAGCGGCGCTGACCGCCGGTTACAAGCTCGACTCCAAGGGCAAAGTGGTCCGCAAGACCTGATGCCGACCAAGACGATC
>DATBAA010000053.1:0-7824 GCA_036271755.1 Myxococcales bacterium
GCGGCGCCACTTCGATGCGATACGTGCCCGGATCGCCGGTGATGAGGAACAGCCCGTCCGCGCTGGTCGGGATGGTGGTGGCGAGGCGGGTGGTGAGGAGGGGATCGGCGATCCGGGTGGCGGTGATCTGGTAGCCCGGCCCCGCCGGCGGTCCGGTTTGCAGCAGCACCACGCCGGTGCGGGAGATCTTGCGCGGACAGATCAGCTGCAAGCCCGTCATGCCCGCGGCGGTGAGGGCGATCGGCTGCGCGACCGACACCGCCGCCGAGCCGCTGGAGGATGGCGCCGCCTCCACCATGTAGACGCCCGCGCGCAGGACCAGCACGAAGGCCCCGGTCGAATCGGTGAGCACCTGACGGGCCAGCGTGAAAGGCTCGCCGCCGTCGCTGCGGGCATAGACCGGCACGTTGGCCAGCGGCTGCCCTTGCGCGTCGACCACCGTGCCGGCGAGGGTCGCCACCTGCGGCAGCGCCACGGTGACGTTGTTCGCGCCTGGAATCGGGTCGAAGTTGGGCAAGCTCGCGAGCTCGCTGGGCGGCTCGGAGATGCCTCCGTCGGGTGCAGCGACGGTGCCACCGTCCGGCGGGCCGGCCGCGCCGATGCCTCCGGTGCTGCTGCTGGCCGGCGGTCCAACCTCGAGGAAGTAGTTGGTGGTGCCGGGCGGCAGCAGCAGCGAGAAGACATTGCCGGCGTCGATCTGCCCCGGGGCGGAGATCACGTTGCCCGTGTCGTCGACCGCGGTGATGCTGGCGCCCGACAGATCGGCGCCTCCCGCCGACACCGAGCCCTGGGCGGTGACCAGCGCGCTCCTGGCCGGCAGCACCAGCGGGACGGTGCTGGAGGATGCACCGGGCGGGAAGGTCAGCGTGGACTTGAAAGGCGGCAGCGGCGGCTGCGGCTGCACCTCGATGTCGTAGGCGGCTGCCGTGGCGCGCAGCGAGAAGTTGCCCGACGAGCTCGTCTGGGCCGCCGCCTGCAGCGCGCGATCGGCGATGAGCGGAGTCCGGCTGCTGAAGGTCACCGTCGCCGATTGGGCCGGCGAGAGTCCTCCGCTGCTCTGGGTTTGCGAGACGTTGCCCGTGACCAGGACGGACGGCGTCATCTCGAAGTCCTGCACCACGCTCAGCTGCAGGTTCAGGTTCGCCGCCTGTGTCAGCGAGAACGCCGAGCCGCCGGCGGGCTGCACTTCGGCGGCGACGAGCGCGAGCGAAGTCGAGTGCCCGCGGCACTGGCCGAGGAAGCAGACGTTGCCGCCGCCGCACTGGTCGTTCGACGTGCAGGTCGAGCTGTTGTTGCGCGGCGCGCGCAGCGAACAGGAGCAGAGCAACAGGGCTATGGCGGCGGCGCGCTTCATTGCGTGCAGTTGACCCGCTCGGAGGGTGGGGTGGGGTTGACGCCGGGGCAGTGCTGCTGCTTCGGATCCGGCGTGACGGTGACCTGGATGAAGAACCGGTACACGTCGGCCTCGTAGCCCGGCTTCATGGTGCGGAAGGGCAGGTCGGTGGCCGAATCGTCGAACCCGGCCTGATCAGCGACCACCGCCTCGACGACGTGCAGACCGTCGGCGAGGATGCCCCGCGCGTCGGCGTCGAACGGATAGGGGTCCATCTTCCGCTGCGTCACCGGGTTGTCGAAGCTGCCGGTCAAGGTGATGGAGGGCGAGAGCGGCGCGACGATGGGGTTCGGCTGTTTCGTCGCGTCGTAGTCGAGAAACCAGCGGACCTGCAACGTGACCGTCGGGTCCTGCTCCTCGACGAGCGGCAGCGCGAGGAGCAGCTGGCAGTGGCAGGTGCCCGACGGAGTCGACTGCGCCGGATCGCCCGCTCCCTGCCGGTAGAGCGCCAGCACCGGCACCCGCATGTAGTCGGGAATGGCCTCCACCACGAAGTGCGGCACGGGGTGCGGGCCTGCGTCGAGATCGAGCGCGTCGATGCTCTGGGGAATGAGACAGCCGGGTTCCACCATCAGCGCAATAGCAAACATCACGCCAGGAAGCCCATAGAGGGAGCGGCGCGGCGTCCCCGCGGAAGATCGCGACAGCCCTGTCATGGGTCACCTTCGTCGGGTGGGAGGATCTCGCCTCTCTGCTCCGCTTCCATCCGCTCCAGATGGCGGAAGATGGTGCGCGGATCGACGCCCAGATCCTTGGCCGTCTTGGTGCGGTTCTGGTTGTTCCGCTCCAGGACCTCGTTGATGTAGCGCTTCTGCCACTCGTCCCGGGCGGCGGCCAGCGGCAGGATGGGCTCCAGCTGCTCGGGCCGCAGCTCCAGATCGTCGGCGGAGAGCAGCGGCTTCTCCGCCAGCACCACCGCCTTCTTGATGCGGTTTTCGAGCTGCCGGATGTTGCCCGGCCAGCGATAGCGCTTGATGGCCAGGAGCGACTGCGGCGAGAAGCCCTTCACCTTGCTCGACAGCTCGCGCACCGCGCGGGTCAAGAACCACTTGGCCAGCATCACCGCGTCCTCGCCGCGCTCGCGCAGCGGCGGCAGGTTCAAGTGAACGACGTTCACGCGGTAGTAGAGGTCCTCGCGGAAGCGGCCGGCCTTCATCTCCTCGTCCAGGTCCTTGTTGGTGGCCGCCACCACCCGGATGTCCACCGACTCGGCCTTGTTCTCGCCGACGCGCGTGACCGAGTGGTCCTGCAGCGCGCGCAGGATCTTCACTTGAAGGGCCAGCGGCATCTCACCGATCTCGTCGAGGAAGAGCGTGCCGCCATGAGCCGCTTGGAAGCGGCCCGCGCGCGCCATGTTGGCGCCGGTGAACGCCCCTTTGGCGTGTCCGAAGAGCTCGCTCTCGAGGAGATTTTCCGGGATGGCGCCGCAGTTGATGGCGACGAAGGGCCCGTTCTTGCGCGGGCTGCGGCGGTGGATCTCGCGGGCGATCAGCTCCTTGCCGGTGCCGGTCTCGCCGGTGACGAGGATGGAGATGTCGGTGCCGGCCACCTTGTCGATCTTGCGGAAGATGTCCCGCATGGCGTCGCACGAGCCGATGATGTCGCCGTAGGCCTGCTCTTCCAGCCGCTCTTGCAGGGCCTTGTTGTCGGCGCGCAATTCGTTCAGCTGGCGGCCCAGCTCGATGAGCAGCGTGGCGGTGCTGCAGAAGCTCTGCGCCACCTCCAGCTCGCGCTCGGTGAAGAGGTTCGCGAGCTTGTCGTTGCCCAGGTAGATGGCGCCCAAAAGCTCGCCGCGCAGCAGGAGCGGCAGGCAGAGCACGCTCGCCAGCTTCAAGTTCACCACGCTGTCCGAGGCGTTGAACTCCGCGTCGTGGAGCGCATCCTCGATGCGCAGGGGCTGCCTCGTCTCCAGCACTCGCTTCAAGATGGTGTCTGACAGCCGCTCCACGGCGTCGGCCACGTTTTCGCGCTGGAAGTTGCGCGCCTTGAGCACCTGCGGAACGCCGTCGGTGATGGCGAGGACGAAGCCCTTGTCGGCGCGGACCACCTCCACCAGCGAGTCGAGCAGCCTGGTCAGCGAGGTGTCGATGCCCGGCTCGCGCGCCAGCTCCTGCGCGAACTCCGCCAGCCGCTGCGTGGCCAGGGCCGCGAGGTCGGTGTCTTTGCGCGGCGCGGGCGGCGCGGGCACGGCGTCGCTGCCCTGGAAGGTTACCTGCAGCGAGCCGAGCTGCAGGTTGTCTCCGTCCGCCAGCCGGTGCTGACCGCGCTTCTTGCCGTTGACGATGAGCTGCGCGCCCTCGAGCGCCGTGGCGGTGCAGGAGCGGCCGTCGAACTGCAGCGCGACGACGCCCCGCAGCTGGGGAATGCGCACGTCGGCATCGGCGGTGTCGGCCAGCGTGGTCAGCGGCTTGACCAGCGGCAGATACGAGGGAGAGCCGCCCGGAGGATGGATGACGAGAGTGGCCATGGTTATCTGGCCACCGGCGGCGCGACGCGGTCGGGGAGCTGCTCTTCGGGCTGGTAGCGGACCGCCGCGTGGACGGCGCCGCCGGCCCAGAGCGCGAAGAAGATGGCGCCGCTCACCCACTTGATGACGTCGAGCCGCTGGGCCGTGTGGTAGTTGCTCGAGGCCGCGTTGCCGGCGTTGCTGAACCTGCCGCTGGCGGAGTCGCGCAGCTCCTCGATGAGCAGCGCGCTGCCCGCGCTGGTGGCGCCGGTGATCAGCTCCGCGGTGGCAAGTCCGATGCCCAGCGTGCGGTCGCCGTTCTGCAGCTGGCCGACGCCGAAGGGCAGCACGCTCACCCAGAACTCCTTCTGCACCACGCGCTTCTCCACCGAGGGCGAGAACTCGAGCAGCTTGCGCCGCTCCTCGTCCAGCTCGCGCTGACGGCGCCGATCGGCTTCGTCGGCGGCGGTCTTGAGGCGCGCGTCGTCCTGGGCCTTGCGCTGGGCGCGGATGGGCGCCAGCCGCGGCTCGGCCTCCTTCTTCACCTCTTCGAAGAAGGAGACGGCGGCCGGCGGGACGTAGAAGGGATCCAGCTCCGCGCTGGGCTCGAGGTAGAGGTACTCGAGGAAGGCGCTGTACGCCTCGCCCTTGCGGCCTTGATAGAAGAGCGAGAGGCCCAGCAGCCGGTACGCCTCGGCCCGCAGCGTGGCGGTCTCGAAGGTGCCCTTCTCGACCAGCGCCGCGAGCAGCTTCGAGGCTTGCGGATAGTCGCCGTACTCGAAGGTGACGCGCGCGCGGTTCATCGACTCGATGGCCGAAGGCAGCTCGCGCTGCTCCTCGCCGGACCGCTTCCCCGGGGCGAGCGGACGCGCCTCGGCGGGCACCTGCGGCCTCGCTTGCGCCAGCAAGAGCGCGCAGGTGAGGAGGATCATGGCGTGGCCTGCGCGTAGTCGAGCGTGTTGAACATGCCGGCCTTGAGCGTGGTGCTGAGCGTCCGGTCGCCGATGGTGATGATTGTGCGCTGATCGGGCTGGGTCATCGAGTAGGGCCGCGGGTCGGACGCGGTGCCGATGAGCACGCCGTCCACCAGCACGCGAGCGTCGGGCGGGGCGTTGGTGACGTGGAACTGCGCCGGTAGCGGCGCGCCGTAGCGGAGCTGGTAGAGCTGATCGGGACGGCCCTTGGTCACCACCACCTCCTGGGAGGCATCGGTGCAGCAGGGGTGGTGTACCAGCACCTGGTGGGGTCCGGGTGTGAGCTTGAGCGAAAACATGTTGTCGTTGCCCAGATCGCGGCCGTCGACGCTGACCTGGGCGCTGAAGCGGACGTGCAGCTTCACGTCGAGCATCGACACCTGCGCCACGGTCTTGGCCGGCTCCGGCTCGACGGGCTTCGCGGGCTCTGGCTCGGGCACCACGGGCTTGGGCGATTCGGCAGGCGGCTTGCGCACCACCGGAGGCTTGCGCGCAGTCGCGACGGTGGACTGACTCTTTTGCGGCGGGGGCGTCACCGCCGGTTCGACGGCCGCCGGGGGCCGTTCGTTCCCGCCCTTGGGCAGCTCGGCGTTGGCCTCGCGCGGCTCCTGGCTGGCGACCGGCGGCTGCACGCTGGCCGCGGGCTTTCCGGCGGCCTTCTTCATCTCCCACGCGCCAACGCCGGCGATGCCCGCCAGCAGCAGCACCAGCGCGGCCCGGCGCGAGTAGCGAAGCACCCGCTCGCGCCGCCGGATCCCCTCCACCTTGCCGCGCGCCACCGCGTTCTGCGGATCGAGCCCCAGCACGCGCCCGAACGAGGCCAGCGCCGCGCTGGTCTTGCCTTGCACCAGCTGCTGCTCGCCGGCGTCGAGCGTGCGGCCCACCAGGATGGCCCGCACCCGGGCCGCGTGCACCTCGGGATCGCGGACGAAGGCGATGACCTGGTAGAGCGGGTCGGCAATGCCCGCCTCGCGCAGCATCGCCACCAGGTCGTGGTGCACCTCGGAGGCGCTCTGGTAGCGCTTGGCCGGGTCGGTGGTGAGGCAGCGGTCGATGATGCGCGCCTGCTCGTCGCTGACCGACGGCCGCACCAGCCGCGGGTCGACGCGCTTTCCCTCGAGGATGTTGCGCAAGAGCTGCGCGGGCGAGGTTCCCTGGAAGGGCAGCTTGCCGCACGACAGCCAGTACAAGATGGTGCCGAAGGAGAAGAGATCCGAGCGCGGGTCGGCCGGCTTTCCTTCGATGGTCTCGGGCGCCAGGTGCGCCGGTGAGCCCAGGATGCTGCCGGTGATGGTGAACTTCTCGTCCGGCTCTAGAATGGCGGCGATGCCGAAGTCGGTCAGCTTGATGATGCCGTCGTCGCGCACCATCATGTTCTCGGGCTTCACGTCGCGGTGCACGACCCCGGCGGCGTGGGCGTGCGCCAGCGCCTCGGCGATGGGCAGCAGCGCCGCCGCCGCCAGCTCGGGCGGGTCGAACGGGTGCGCGTCGGCGAACTGCCGCAGCGTCATGCCGCGGATGAACTCGGTGACCAGGTAGCTGGGGTCGGCGCTGAAGTCGTAGACGTCGATGATGTGCGGGTGGTGCAGCCGCGCGACGGCGTGCGCCTCGCGGTCGAAGCGGCGGCGGATGTCCTCGCGAGCGTGCAGGTGCGCGTGCAAGACCTTGACCGCGACGGTGCGGCGCAGCTGGGTATCCCAGCCTCGCCAGACGACGGCCATGCCGCCCTGACCGACCTGCTCCTCGAGGCGATAACGCCCGAGCTCCAGAGAGCCTCCCCCGCCGCGACGTGCGTGTCGCGGTTCTACTAACAGTCTACGCGGAAGATCCACCGAAACATTGCGACGTTCGTGCCCTAAGCCGGACGGCGGGCGGCGCGGATCCGCTCGAGCAGCTCGCGCAGCATGGCCACCGCGTCCTTGGGCAGCTCGCGCAGCGGCGGAAGGGGAGAGAACGAGGCCTCGGAGGCCCTGGCCGACCGGCCCGCGACGGGCACGCCGCCGCTCGGGGTGACGGCCGGCGCCTCGAGCTTTTCGGCGGCAGCCAGGTTGGCGGGCGCGACCGGCGTGGCCAGCGCGCGCAGCTCCTCGAAGCGCTCGCGCAAGAGCTCGTTCTTGGGGTTGGCCCGCACCGCCATGGCGTAGGACTTGGCGGCGTCGTCGAAGCGGCCGGCGCTGGCGTGCATTTCTCCCAGCTCGGTCTCGGAGAGGATGCTGGAGGTGGCCTCGGGCTCTTCCGGCTCCGCGCGCCTGCGGCTCACCAGCTCGGAGGGCTGCAGCAGCGCCCGCACCGACTCCATCCGCGTGCGCACCCGCTCGTCGTCCGGCTCCTGCGCGAGATAGGCATCGAAGTGTTCGAGCGCGACCAACAGCTCCCCGCGCCGCACCGCACGCTCAGCCCGCTGCTCGAGATCCGAGATGGTCATCCGCCTTCGACTCTAGCAAACTTCAGAGCGCGGGTGGAGCGGGTGGCGGCAGCAGCCCTTGTTGCCGGCTCTCCAGCGCCAGCGACGCAAAGCCCTCGACGGCGCTGGGCCAGCGGGGAGAAAACCCTAGCGCCCGCAGCCGCTGCGTGTCGTACCAGCGGTCGGCGACGATCTGCTCGAGCAGGTCCGGCTCCAGCTTGGGCGGCGTCATCGGCACCTTGCCGTCGAAGGCGCGCAGCCAGCCGCGGGCGATGCGGCGGTTGAGCGGCTTCCACAGCATCCACTCGGGCAGCTTCCGCGCGAACCAGAGAAAGAGCTGCGCCGGCCGGGGAGAGTAGGGCAGCCGCCCCGCCTCGCGCGCGCCGGCCGCCTGCAGCACGGCCCGCAGCAGCTCTTCCAGAGGCAGCGGCACGTCGTCGGCCACGTTGAAGGCGCGGCCGTCCAGCGCCGCCGCCTCGCCGCCCACCAGCAGCGCCGCCTGCGCCACGTCCTGGGCGTGGACGGTGTGCACCACCGGTCCGCGGCGGGGAATCCAGAGCGGCAGGCGCGCCCGCGCGGCCAGCGAAGCCACCGCCAGAATCACCGC
>DATBAA010000054.1:0-3640 GCA_036271755.1 Myxococcales bacterium
CTGAAAATGCCAGGCGGGCGTTTCGCGTTTCAGCCGCCCCACCTGCGGTTTCCCGGCTGGCCGCCGCGCAACGAAAAAGGGCGGCCCTCGGCGAGAGAGCCGCCCTTCGAGCTCGTACCGCCCGAAGTCAGTAGCTGCCCAACCCGTCGATCACCGTCATGGGCAGTAAGTTCTCCGGCAGGCCCGCCGTGATGCGCGGATCGGTCAGGCCGCAATCCTTGATCTTGTAGAGCAGCGCCTTGTAGCTGATCTGCAGCCGGGCAGCGGCCTTGCGCTTGTTCCAATTCGTTCGCGCCAGCATGCCGCTGATGGCCTCTCGTTCGGCCCTGAGCGCCGCGTTGCGGGCGATCTCCTTGAGCGACACCGTCTCCGGCATCATCGCGGAAGGAGGAGCCGAGGGAGCGGCCACCGGCGCGACGGCCACCGGCGTGGGGATCTGGCTCTGCGGCACGTAGTGGTTCTGACCCTGCGGCGAAGGAGGCAACGAGCCGCCTGCCGAGCCCTGGGTATGCGCCACCTGCATGGCCGGCCGCCGGTTGATGGCCGCCGCCAGCTCGTCGAGGACGAACCGCTCGTCGCGCAGCACCACCAGGCGCCGCACCAGGTTCTCCAGCTCGCGAACGTTACCCGGATAGTCGTACTCCGACAGCTTGCGCATCACCTCGTCGGAGAAGATCATCGCGCCGCCGCGATACTTGCTGCCGTACTTCTTACGGAAGTGCTCGATGAGGCCCGGCACGTCCTCTTTGCGGTCGCGAAGCGGCGGGACCAGCACCGAGACGACGTTGAGGCGGTAGTAGAGGTCCTCGCGGAAGTTGCCGCGGGCGATCTCGTCCTCGAGCACGCGGTTGGTCGCCACCACCACTCGCGCATCGGCCTTCAGCGGGCGCTTGCCGCCGACCCGGTAGTACTCCTCGTCCTGCAGCACCGTGAGGAGCTTGGCCTGCAGCGCCGGGTGCATCTCTCCGATTTCGTCGAGGAAGATGGTGCCCTTGTCTGCCAGCTCGAACTTGCCGGGCTTCTCGCTCGTGGCGCCGGTGAAGGCGCCGCGCTCGTGTCCGAACAGTTCTGATTCCAAGAGCTCTGCCGGCAGCGCCGCGCAGTTGATCTTCACGAACGGCTTGCCGCGGCGGGGCGAGCGCTCGTGCAGCGTGCGGGCGATTCCTTCTTTACCGACGCCGCTCTCTCCGCGGATGAGCACCGGCACGTCGGTCTCCGCCACGCGGTCGACCATGTCCCAGATGCTCAACATCGCCGGGCTGCTGGCGACAAACTCGACCGGAGCGCCGCGGCGGGCGGTCCCGTCGGACATGAGCTGCGGAGTGCGGGCGATGGCCGGCGGCTCGGAGGGACGCACGGCCGGAATGGGCGCCGCGATATTCTCTTCTGTGACCGCGGGCTTGGGCAGCGAGCAGCGCTCGATGGCCTCCTTCAGCTCCTCGGGCTCGATGGGCTTCACCAGGTAGTCGCTGGCGCCCAGGCGCATGGCCTTCACCACCGCCTCCTTCTCATCCATGGCCGAGAGCGCGATGACCGGGGCGGTGCCGCCCTCTTCGCGATAGCGCTTCAGGACCTCGAACCCGTCCAGGCCGGGCATGCGCAAGTCGAGCAACACCGCCTGCGGCGGAGCGGCGGCTCCTGCCAACCACTCCAGCCCTGCTCTACCGTCGGCCGCGGCAAAGGCATGAAATCCGATTCGCCCCAACAGCTCGACAAGAATTTCCCGCGCGGCCTCATCGTCATCGATGACAAGCACTTGGTTCGGTCGCTGCGACATTGAGCTCCTCACACCTGCTGAATCGACCGGTTGTTAGTGAACACTGACCGGTCAAGTTTTCCGACCTGATGCTCCAGGTCGACGCTGACCACCCAGATGAGCAAGCGGTGTGCCACGTGTGGGAAGTGCTTTAGGCCGGCAGGCTATGAACGTCTCCAGAGAGCTCGCAGCGCCTGATTGACAGCCCGCTGAGCCTCGATGTTCACGGCATGGCCCGCCTCGGGCAGCACCACCAGCTCGGCTCCGGCGATCAGCGCTGCGAGCTCCTGTGCGTTGGCGAGCGGCGAGAGCTGGTCGAGCGCGCCGTGCAGGACCAGGCAAGGAAGTTGAAGTTGGTTCAGCCGATCGCGGGTGTCGTGCGACAGCGCGGCGTCGCACTGACCTTGGAAGCCGTCCACCGTCTGGGCGGGTTGGGTCTGCGCGAACTTGAGCGCGGCGCGGACGTTGGCGTCTCCGCGCCAGAACGAATCGGTGAAGAGCCACGAGTAGGCTTGCAGCTCCCAGGCGCGCCGCAGCTCGGGAGACTTCTGCGCCTCGGGATAGAGCGCGCGCCAGGCCTGCAGGAGCGCGCGGCTCCGCGGCGGCTGGTGGGCAAACGTCGAGAGCAACGCCAGCGATCGCACCCGGTCGGGCAGCAGCAGCGCCAGCTCCTGCGCCACGCCTCCACCTAATGAGAGCCCGACGACGTGCGCCTTCTCGATCTTGTACGCATCGAGGACGTCGACCGCGTCCTCGGCCATCTGCCGGGTCGTATAAGGAGGCGGCGGCGCATCGCTCTGCCCTACCCCACGCCCATCCGGCGCAACGCTCCGCTGCGTCCCGGAAAAGTGCGCCAGTTGCACCGCCCAAGCCGCCGCCGGCGCATTCAGCCCCTGCAGCCAAAGCACCGCCTCGCCAGTCCCTTGCTCCAAGACATGCAACTTCGCCCCATCCCTGGCCGCGACAAACATGCAGCCCTTCTACAGGTAGCGAAGGGGCAACGCTTCATTTCAACCGCAAAGCGCGCGAAGCGCGCAAAGGCTCCAACGCGAGCTCTTCATTCGTTGGTTGGGTTGGTGCGGAACGTCGCTGGTAGCAAACCACAGCGCTTGGAGAAAAAACCTGGATCGCCAAATCCAGCCCGGGTTGCAGCCTCTTTGCGCGCTTGGCGCGCTTTGCGGTTGAAACGGAGAGACAGCTTTTAGGTGAAGAGACAGCCTTACATGTACTGGCCGCCGTTGATGTTGAGCTGGGCGCCGGTGATCCAGTCGCCTTCGGTGCAGAGGAAGCGGACCAGGCGGGCGACTTCGTCGGCGTCGCCGAAGCGCCCCAGCGGAATGCGCGTCTTGGCGCGCTCCTTCGCGGCTTGCGGCAGCCCGGCCACCATGTCTGTGTCGACGAAGCCCGGGCAGATGGCGTTGACGGTGATGCCGTGCTTCGCCAGCTCCTGGGCAACGCTCTTGGTGAAGGCGATGACGCCGGCCTTGGCTGCCGCATAGTTCGACTGCCCGAACGAGCCCGTCTGGGCGGTGATGGACGCGATGTTGATGATGCGCCCCCAGCCGCGCGCCACCATCGGATCGAGCGCGGCCTTGGTGCAGTGGAAGACGGAGTTGAGGTTGGTGTCGATCACCTCGTCCCACTCCGACGCCGACATCTTCCGCAGGGTGCGGTCGCGGTTCATGCCGGCGTTGTTCACCAAGATATCGACCTGCCCCAGCTGCTTTCCAGCTTGCTCCAGCAGCCGATGGCACTCCTCGGGCCGCGAGACATCGGCCTGGAAGATGCCGACGCGCGTGCCGTTCTTTTCGAGCTCGCCCGCCAGCTCCGCGGCCTGCTCGCGCCCGCGGCAATAGTGGATGGCCATTGTCGCGCCCTCGGCGG